>NZ_KV792394.1:0-66562 GCF_001808215.1 Serratia sp. HMSC15F11 | reverse complement strand
AAGGAAACATCATGCACAACAGGCACCCGCCGTTCACAGCGCCGGCAACAGGGCATGACGGCAGAGTCAGGCTGGAGCTGGATAAGCAGGGAGTTGGCAGAAGGAAGCGAGAAGGAATTGACGACAAAGCCTTCCTAGAACAGCGAGCAAAGGTTAGCATTCATAGTGACGGCAGTTTTGAAGGTTTAGGGTGTGTTTTGGCGAATACAAACCTAAACGTTCTGACTGCCGTTTTCTATTGGTTCACGCTAAAGCGCGATGAACTTTTTTTTGCCTGGCGGAACGGCATTTTCGTACTAGGCTGGACGGTGGCTAACCCTACATTCCAGGAGACGGAGATGAAATTGAAGTGCGCAATTCTCGATGATTACCAGCAGGTGGCGCTCAAGATGGCGGACTGGTCGGCGCTGGCCGATCGGGTGGAGGTGTCCGCCATCAGCGCGCACTTTACCGATGAAACGGAGCTGGCGGTGCATCTGCAGGAGTGCGACATTCTGGTCATCATGCGCGAGCGCACGCCGATGACCGCCTCGCTGCTGGCGCGGCTGCCGAAGCTGAAGCTGCTGATCACCTCCGGCATGCGCAACGCTTCTATCGATTTGGCCGCCGCCGCCGAGCGCGGCGTCGTGGTGTGCGGCACCAGCAGCGGGTCGGCGGCGCCGATGGAGCTGACCTGGGCGCTGCTGCTCGGGTTGGCGAAGCATATCGTGCCGGAAAGCGTCGGGCTGCAAAACAACGGCCCGTGGCAGCGGGATCTCGGCGTTACCCTGCAGGGAAAAACGCTGGGGCTGCTGGGGCTGGGCAAGATCGGCGGCCAGATGGCCCGGGTGGCGCAGGCGTTCGGCATGCGGGTGTTGGCCTGGAGCCAGAACCTGACGGCGGAACGGGCGGCGCAGGAGGGGGCCCTGTTGGCGCCGTCCAAACGGGCGCTGTTCGAGCAGAGCGATTTTGTCTCTATCCATCTGGTGCTGAGCGATCGCAGCCGCGGGTTGGTGGGGCGCGACGAATTGACGGCGATGAAGCCCACCGCTTACCTGATCAACACCTCGCGTGCGGCGATCGTTGATCGGGCGGCATTGGTGGACGTGCTGCAACAGCGGAAGATTGCCGGCGCCGGGCTGGACGTGTTCGAGACGGAGCCGCTGCCGGCCGACGATGCGTTTCGTCAGCTGCCCAACGTGCTGGCGACGCCGCATGTGGGTTACGTGGCGGACGACAACTACCGCGCCTACTTCACCGAGGCGGTCGAGGACATTGCGGCATTCCTCGCCGGCCAACCGATCCGCCGGCTGGGCTGACGGCGTTTTTAATGCCCGCAGAGGCTTGTCTGGCGCGGGCATTCACCCGTATCATTGCGGGTCTTTTTTTAGCTGGGATTGGTCATGCGCGTATTATTGGCTCCGATGGAGGGCGTTCTCGATTCTTTGGTGCGTGAGTTGCTCACCGACGTGAACGACTACGATCTGTGCATCACCGAATTTTTACGCGTGGTCGATCAGCTGCTGCCGGCCAAATCGTTCTACCGGCTGTGCCCGGAGCTGCGCCACGCCAGCCGTACGCCGTCGGGCACGCTGGTGCGCGTACAGCTGCTGGGGCAGTACCCGCAGTGGCTGGCGGAGAACGCCGCGCGCGCGGTGGAATTGGGCTCTTACGGCGTCGATCTCAACTGCGGCTGCCCGTCCAAGCTGGTGAACGGCAGCGGCGGCGGGGCGACGCTGCTCAAAGATCCGGAGTTGATCTACCAGGGCGCCAAAGCGATGCGCGCGGCGGTGCCGGCCCATCTGCCGGTCACGGTGAAGGTGCGCCTGGGCTGGGACTCCTCCAGCCGCAGTTTTGAAATCGCCGATGCGGTGCAGCAGGCGGGCGCCAGCGAGCTGACGGTGCATGGCCGCACCAAAGAGGACGGCTACAAGGCGGATCGCATCAACTGGGCGGCGATCGGCGAGATCCGTCAACGGCTGAGCATCCCGGTGATCGCCAACGGCGAGATCTGGGATTACCAGAGCGCGCAGGATTGCCTGCAGGCGACCGGCTGTGACGCCATCATGCTGGGGCGCGGCGCGCTCAACGTGCCGAACCTGAGCCGGGTGGTGAAGTACAACGAACCGCGCATGCCCTGGCCGCAGGTGGTTGAGCTGCTGCAAAAATACGTCCATCTGGAAAAGCAGGGCGACACCGGCCTGTATCACGTGGCACGCATCAAACAGTGGCTGGGCTATTTGCGCAAAGAATATGACGAAGCCACCGAACTGTTTAGCGAAATACGCGCGCTGACGACATCGGGGGATATTGCGCGCGTCATCTGCCGTAGCTAAAAATAAACCCGCACGCGGCGGGTTTATTTAAATCGGTATTATCAGGCGGCTTTGTCGAGACGGTTCAATTCTATCTCGATATCCTGAATGGTTTTTTCCAGCCCTTCCAGGCAGGCACCCTGTTTATTCAATAGGTCGTTAATGGCTTCGGCGAACGCCTTATTTTTGCATTCCCCCTGATCGAAGGCCAGCCAGTGTGCGGAGAGCGTTTCGGTGTTCGACTGCGCATAGTGGCGCATTTCCTTCAGCTGGGAAGCGACGTTGCGTAAATTATCCATCTGCGCCTGTGCGTTTGCATTGTTGCTCATGAATTTCTCCTTGAGTTGGCCGTTAAATAATTTCGACTGCGGGATTAAGCTTACCTCATCTAAATAAAAATATCACCCTTGGTGGTCCAGGTGGTTATTTTTTAATGAATGCGGATATATTTATTTCTCGGCTGAACAAGGACTTGGAAGGAATTGTAAAAATAGATAAATACGGTTTTTTTTTGCGGTTATTTACGGCCATTCCATGCGGAATGACCGTTATTCTAACGCTTAAGAGTGATGCTTATTATGCCGCGTCCGCCAGCATAAACATGCCGTAGGGGTGAATTTCCAGATAATAATGTTCACCGACGTTGGGCTGCAGGCGGGTGGCGTTAACCTGCAGTAAAATCTGCTGCCCATGCCACGCCACCGTGACTTCATACTGCGGCCCCATGTAGGCGACATGCTGGATCACGCAGCGCTGGCTTTCCTCGCCGTGCTCGCTCAGCGTGATCGCTTCCGGCCGCACGCCCACCGTGCCGGCGCCTTCGGTGGCAAAGTGCGCGGGGCGCGGCAGGCGATAGCCGCTGATATCGACATAGTCCGCGCTGAAGCCGGCCGGGAACAGGTTGGCGTCCCCCATAAAGCTCGCCATAAAGCGCGACGCCGGCTGCCGATAGAGATCCTGCGGCGAGCCTATCTGCATGATGTGCCCCTTGTTCATCACCAGCACCGTGTCTGAGACCGCGAAAGCCTCGCTCTGATCGTGGGTGACGTACAGCGACGTGATATCAAACTGCTTTTGCAGCTCGCGGATCTTTTCGCGCATGCTGCGGCGCAGGTTGGCGTCGAGGTTGCTCAGCGGCTCGTCGAACAGCAGCACTTTCGGCTTGAGGATTAGCGCGCGCGCCAGCGCCACGCGCTGCTGTTGGCCGCCGGAGATCTGATCGACATAGCGATCGTCGAACCCCGCCAGATCCACCATCGCCAGCGCTTCCTGCACGCGCGCTTTCACTTCGGCGCGCGGAATGCCGAGCATCTTCAGCCCATAGCCGACGTTTTCCCCCAGCGACATATGCGGGAACAGGGCATAAGACTGAAACACCATGCAGATGTCACGCTGCTGGATGGAACGATGGGTAACGTCTTCACCATCAATGAATATCTGCCCGTCGCTCGGTTTCTCCAGCCCGGCGACCAGGCGCAAAATGGTGGTCTTGCCGCAGCCGGAAGGGCCGAGCAGCGTCACCATCTGCCCCCGAGGGATGGTGAGCGTGATGTTATCGATCACCGTGTTGCTGCCGAACCGTTTGGAGACGTTGCGCAGTTCAACGAAATTTTTCTGGCTCATCATGGGCTCCATTACGCCTGGTTTTTGGCTTTTGAACGGGAGATGCGTGCCTCGCCGATCAGCCAGTCAAAGAGGAAAATAATCGCCAGCATCACCACGATCAGAATTGAACCGTAGGCGATCGCCACCCCGTATTCGCCGTCTTCCACGCGGTTGAGGATGTAGGCGGTGGCCACGCGGGTATCGGGCGTCACCAGGAAAACGATGGCGCTGACGGTGGTGATGGCGCGCACGAAGCTGTAGATCAGCGCCGACAGGATCGCCGGGCGCAGCAGCGGCAGCAGGATGTGCGTAATGGTGCGCAGCGAGCCGGCGCGCAGGCTGAGCGAGGCTTCGTCCAGCGATTTGTCTATCTGGCCCAGCCCGGCGATCCCGGCGCGAATGCCCACCGGCACGTTGCGCATCACCATCGAGATAATCACGATGGCGGCCGTCCCGGTGAGGTACACCGGCGCGCTGTTGAAGGCGAGAATGTAAGAGACGCCCGCCACGGTGCCCGGCACCGCAAAGCACAGCATGGTGGTGAACTCGATGGTCTTTTTGCCCCTGAACTGCTGGCGCACCACGATCCAGGCGATCAGCAGGCCGAAGGCGGCGGTGATCGGCGCGGCGATCCCGGCGTACAGCAGCGTGTCGAGCAGCGAAGGCCACGCGCCGTCGCTCATGCCCTGGCCGAACAGCTTGATGAAGTTATCCAGCGTCAGCGTGTAATCCACCCCCCAGTTGACGGTGAAGCTGCCGTAGAAAATGCTGCCGTAGAGCAGGGCGTTAAAGGCTACCCACACCGCCAGCAACGCGATCACGCTCCACACCAGCGTGACCGGCAGCGGCTGTACGTCGCCGCGATAGGATTTGCCGGACACGGTGACGTAGGAACGCTTGCCGATCCACAGGTACTGGATGCAGAACACCAGCAGCGAGAACAGCAGCAGGAAGGCGCCGAGGGTGCTGGCGGCCTGATAGTCGAGCTGCGAGCCGGTGATGTAGAAATAGATTTGCGTCGCCAGCACGTCGAAGTTGCCGCCGAGCACCAGCGGGTTGCTGAAGTCGGCCAGCGATTGCACCACCACGATCAGAAACGCGTTGGCCAGCGCCGGTTTCAGCAGCGGCACGAACACGCCGTTAAAGGTTTGCCAACGGCTGGCGCGCAGGGTGTAGGAGGCCTCTTCCAGCGAAGGATGAATGGTCTTGATCGCGCCGTCGAGGATCATGAACGCCATCGGCGTGAACGCCAGCACCTGCGCCAGCCAGATGCCGGTAAAGCCGTACAGCCAGTTGGTGTTGGTCAGGCCGAACCAGGCCACCATCCACTCGGTGACGTAGCCGGAGCGCCCCATCATCAGCGTGACGCCCAGGCCGACGACGAACGGCGGCGTGACGATGGGCAGGATGGAGAAAATGCGGCCGATAATGGCGCTGCGTTTGGCGATGCGGGTGGTGTAAATCGCCAGCACCAGGCCGAAGAAGGTGCAGCCGGCACCCACTGTGATCGACAGAGCGATGGAGTTGAGGATCACCTGAACGATATGCGCCTGCGACAGCACGTTCATAAACGCCAGCGGCGCGAATGCCCCCGCCTGGTCGGTGAACATCGGGATGAAAATCGCGATGCTCGGCCAGACGATGAAGACGCCGATCAGCGCCACGATGGTGACCAGCGCACCGATAACGAAACGGTCGCCGCCCAGCCATTCGAGGCGGGTCAGCGCCAGCGTCATGATGGCGCCCAGCGCGGTCAACTGCACCAGGGTGGCGTAGCCTAAACCGCGCCCCGCCACCGTGGCGCTGACGACGATAAAGGCCATGCACAGCAGCGCCCAGCCGGCATCGAACGCGTGGCGCCGCCGCCGTTCACCGCCCGCCGGGGCGTAAGGGCGAAGCAGCAGCAGGCTCGGCAACAGGCACCATAGCCAGCTGACATTGCGGTGTGACCAGCCGTAGGCCGCGAGGATTTCATCGCCGGTGGACTCCAGCAGGCCGTAATCCAGGCTCCAGCTCGGCAGCAGGGCGAACGCCAGCCAGCCAAGCAAGACCCAAAGGAATATCGCATCTCGTTTTTTCACGAGATGGAGTGCATGTGTATGTGACATAATTTTCCCGGATGTTCAGGCCGGGTAAGGCGTGAGGCTTACCCGGCAACAGGCGCAGAATGTGGGCTTATTTACCCATCTTGACTTCGCTGACCCATTTATTGATCAGCGCCTTGCGGACCTCGGTCGAGCCGTATTTGTCCATGTCGTAGTTGATCAGCTTCAGGTCGTCGAGCTTCAGCGAGTTCGGCGAGGTAGCGGCGGTGGTGTTGGTCAGGATCTGATAGGACTTGCCTTTCTGCCATGCCAGTTCCTGCGCCTCTTTCGACAGCACCCAATCCACGAACAGCTTGGCGTTGTCGAGGTTGCGCGCGCCTTTGAGGATGCTGACGCCGCCGATTTCGTAGCCGGTGCCTTCACAAGGCGAGATCAGCTCAAGCGGCGCGCCCTGTTCTTTTTCGAGCGAGTAGTCATGCAGGAAGCCGATGCCGATCGCCGTTTCACCGCGGGCGGCGTTGCGCGCCGGGGCAATGCCGGACTTGGTATACTGCGAGACGTTGGCGTTCAACTGCTTGAGGTAATCGAAGGCCTGGTCGTCTCCCCACAGCTGGGCAAAGGTCGCCAGCGCAGTGTAGGCGGTGCCGGAGCTCTGCGGATCGGCGATTTGAATCTCGCCTTTGTATTCCGGTTTGGTCAGGTCTTTCCAGCACTGGGGCACCGGCAGGTTTTTCTCTTTGAGGCGCTGGGTATTGACGCCGAAGCCGAGAATGCCGACGTAGACCGCCGAGGAGTAGTTGCCTTTCAGCTTCGCCGGGTCGCGGAATTGTTGCATCACCTGTTCGAGGTTCGGCGATGTGTACGGCTGCAGCAGCCCCATTTCACCGGCCTGGGATTGCGGATCGAGCGTGCCGCCGTACCAGACGTCCGCCTGCGGGTTTTTCTTCTCGGCGTCCACTTTCGCCAGCGTGCTGCCGGAGCCGTTGCGGATGAACGAGGTTTTCACGTCATATTTCTCGCCGAAGGCTTTGGTCTCCGCTTCGCACATTTCATTGGTGGCGCTGCAGTAAACCACCAGGCGGCCCTTGGCGTGCGCGGCGCCGCTCAGCGTGGCCAGCGCGATGCCGGAAGCTATCAGGGTAGTGACCCACATTTTTTTCATTGTTTTATCCTTCTCTCGGTAGAGGTGGTGACGCTCGCCATCAGCAGCGGCATCAGCAATAAACCCATAAGAACGGCGGCGATCGACAGCAAACTGAACATGCCTGACCAGCCGTAGCCTTCGATGACCTGCGACAGCGGCCAGCCCGCCAGCGCTGCCCCCAGGTAGGCGAACAGGCCGAGAAAACCGGTGATGGAGCCCGCTGCGCCTTTGTGCCCGCATTCCACGGCGGCGAGGCCAATCAGCATCTGCGGGCCGAAGACAAAAAAGCCCACCGTAAAGAAACAGCCCGCCAGCAGCGCGTAGTGATGCACCGGCGCCAGCCACAGCGCGGCGACGGAAACCATCAGCCCGAGCGTGAACAGCAAAATCATCGGCGCTCGCTGCCCGCCGAACAGCACATCCGAACCCCAGCCGGCGAACAGCGCACCGAGCAGGCCGCCTATCTCGAACAGCATCACCGTGGCGTTGGCGCTGAGCAGGTTGACGCCGTGGCTTTCGGTCAGCCAGAGATTTCCCCAGTCGTTTAACGCGATGCGGATCAGGTAGACCAGCACGTAAGAGACGCCGAGCAGCCAGATCATCGGGTTCTTCAGCATCGTGGTGCGCAACATCTGCCACAGCCCCATCGGCGGGCTTTGCTGTTCCTGGCGCAGCTCCAGCGGATCGTGGCGCCACTGGCCGACCGACGGCAGGCCTTCTTCCTGCGGCGTGCCTGTCAGCTGCCGCGTGAGCCAGAGGCCCAACACCATGCTGACGGCGCCCGGGATCAGCATCGCCGCCTGCCAACCCCAGCGCTGGGCGGCGAAGGCGCTGATCAGCGGCACGATCGCGCCGCCGAGGTTGATCGACATATTCCAGCAGCCCCACCAGAAGCCGCGCTCGTTGCGCGAATACCAGTGGGTCAGCAGCCGCGCGCAGGGCGGCCAGCCCCAGCCCTGAAAGAAGCCGTTCAGCGCCCAGACCGCCAGCAGCAGCGTCAGCGATTCGCCGAAGGCGAACGCCACGTTCAGCAAGCCGGTGGCGAACAGGCCGATCCCCATAAACCTGCGCTGCCCGTGGCCGTCGTGCCACAGCCCGGCGGCGAATTTCGACAGGCCGTAGCTCAGGTAAAACAGCGAGCCGAGCAGGCCGATGTCCCCTTTATCCAGGCCCAAATCCGTTTGCAGCGCCGGCAGCACGTAATTCACGCTTTTGCGCGTCAGGTAAAAGGCGGCGTACCCGATGACCATGTACAGCAGCAGTCGCGGGCGCAGCGCGCGGTAACGATGATCGATTTCAGATGCCGAGCGTGCCTGCATAGCCGCCTCCCTGGTGGTGACTATAAGAAGGTGAAAGGGAAAGGGGATGAGATAAAGTCCGCAGTGGCTAAGACTTTTTCTTAGTTAGTCGGCGGTTTGTTGCAAATTTGTGGGCAGGTTAACAATTACCCGCGTGCCGCAATGCGTTTCCAGCGTCAGCTCGCCGCCCAGCGCGCTGACCCGCTCGCGCATCCCCTGAATGCCGAGGCCGGGCACCTTGTCCGCACGGATGCCGATGCCGTTGTCCCGCACCTCGAGGTGCAAAAGCGGCCCCTGTTGATACAAGACGATGGCGACTTCGCTGGCCTCGGCGTGTTTGCACACGTTGTTGAGCAGCTCTTGCAGCAGGCGGTAGAGGGTGAAGCGCACCGTTTCGCCGGCGGGCGTGTCGCTCAGCCGGTAATCGAAACGGCAGTGGATGCCCCGTTCGGCAAAGGCGAATTCGCTCAGCAGGTGGTGAAGCGCCTCTTTGAACGCCAGTTCGTCCAGCGCGGGCGGCCGAAGCTGGCGCAGCAGCTGGCGCGTGGAGTGATGAATGCGCCGGGCGAGCTCGCCTATCTGGTGCGCGGCGGCCTGGGTTTGCGCCGGATCGTGCGCCCGTTTGACCAGCTGCGACTGGATTTGAATCGCGGTGATGTTCTGGCCGATTTCATCGTGCAGCTCGCGCGCCAGGTTTTTCCGCGTGTCTTCTTCGGTGTGGATCAGTTTTTCGGTCAGCGCCCGCCGCGCCGCCAGCTCTTCTTCCAGGCGACGCTGATAGTGGTGCAGGTTTTGCGCCAGGTGCTGCTGGCGGCTGATGGCGATACCCAGGCCGATGCCGAGCAGCGCCTGCGTCGCCAGAAAGATTTCCAGCTCGACCAAGTTGCCGAACCCCACGCCGACCTGCCGGGCGAGGGTGATCATCATGCTGCCGAGCAGGCCGGACAGCACGCCACCCTGCCAGCCGAACTTCCACGCCATCACCACGTTCGGCAGAAACACCACGATCAGCAGCAGGCGCTCGATTTCCGGCGACAGCACCATCTGCGTACCGATGCCGATAACGAAAAACAGGCTGCACCAGATGATTAAGGACGCGCGCAGCGGCGGGTTGGGGGTGTCCAGCCCCAGCAGGTGGTAACGGTGCTGCTGGCGCAGAAATTCAAAGATCAGATAGACGAACGGGGTCAGCAAGACGCCGCCGGTAAACGACGCCAGGCCAAGCAGCATCGCCGGGCTTGGCACAAACGGCGAAAGCAGGGCGGTGTTGAGCAGCGAGGCGGCGGTCACCGCAGCCAGCAGCAGCGTCAGCCGCTGCCAGTAGAGCGGAAAACGGTGCCAAAGTCGTTGCGCGACCGCAGCCGGAAACAGGGTGATAAACGGCGCGGCCAGCAGGCCGTAGCCGCTCAGCAGACGTTCGCCGTGCAGCCATAACAGCAGCAGGATCGGCGGCACGATCAAGGCGGGCCAATAGCGACGCGCCAGCAGGATCAGCAGCGCGAGATAGACGCCGTGCGGCAGAAACAGCGCCGCCTGGTTGCCGTTGCGGGTCAGATAGAAACCGAGCGTCCACAGCATCAGCCAGCCGCTGCCCCAGGCCAACAGGATAAACAGCGAGATAACCCAGGGCCGGAAGCGGGGCGACATCAATGCCCCGCCAGCAGCTGATGATCGAGGGCGAAATGCACCAGCTCGATGGTGCTGTTGCACTGCAGCTTGCCCAGGACGTTGGCGCGATGCACGTGCACCGTTTTATGGCTGAGATCGAGCTTGAAAGCGATCTCCTTTACGCTGTCACCTTTGACCAGCAGATCGAAGATTTCACGCTCGCGCGGGGTCAGCACTTCCAGCGCCGTGGCCGGCCGCTCGCCGCCGCGCAGCGCCCGCAGCGCGTCGGCGCACAGGTAATGGCCGCCCATATCGACGGAACGCACCGCCTGCACCAGCTCTTCCGGCCCGCAGCGTTTGGTCAGATAGCCGCTGGCGCCGGCGTCCAGCGCGCTCTGCACGAAGGTGGGGGAGTCATAGATGCTGAGGATGATCGCGCGGAACTGCGGCTTCTGCGCCCGCAGGCGTTTCAACAGGCTGAGGCCGTTTTCATCCGGCATGGCGATGTCCATCACCGCGACGTTGACGTCGCCGCGCAGCAATGCCGGCCAAGCCGCCGCCGCGCTGCTGTATTGCCCCACCACGTCGAGATCGTCCTCGAGGTTGAGCAACTGCGCAAACCCGGAGCGCACCACCACATGGTCATCCACCAGTATCACACGGATCATTTTTCGCACTCTGTTGCCGAATCATGGCCCTATGATGCCTGCCGCCGCGGTGCTGGCAATCAGCCAAGCGCGGTTATGCAATCGGTGTAACAGAATCGTAATAAAAGGGCGCCGCCGGCGCCGTCAACGATCCAAATCGATGGCGAAATGTTGCCACAGCGCGGCGCGGCGTTCCTCTTCCGAATGCAACGTCGTTTCGTGGCGCTGGTGATCTTCGGTTACGATCAGCTTCATGTCGCTGAGGGTCACCCGGCCGTGGTCCGTTGGCCGTGAACACACCAGGCGCTGGGTGAAATGCGACTGCGGCGAGGTGCTGTGGAAGCGGCACATCTCGTCGAACTCATGCAACTCGCGCGGTTGAACGGTAAAGCGATACAGGGTTTTGGCATGCGAGCGTTGGTCGCCGTTGCGGCGCTCCAGCAGGTAATACTCGCCTTCCTGTTCCAGGTGGAAGGTGCCGCTGGCCTGCGGTTGCGGCTCGGCGACGACGATCTTTAGCGGCGTCAGGAAGGAATCGCCGAAACCGACGTCCACCAGCCATGCTTGGTCTTCCAGATCCACCCGCAGCGCCAGATGGTCGTAGGGCGGGCCGAAATGGCCGTCGCGCGCGCGGATCTCGCCGGAGATGAAGCTCACCCTGAAACCGATCTCGCGCAGCAGCAGAGCAAACAGCGTGTTCAGCTCATAACAGAAACCGCCGCGGTTGCGCTCGACCACCTTGCTAAACAGCGCCTCCGGCGCCAGCCGGATGCCCTGATGATAAATAATGCTCAGGTTCTCAAACGGGACGCTCAGCATGTGGCGATGGTGCAGCTGTTGCAACGTGGGGAGGTCAGGGCGGGCGGCGCCGGTAAAGCCGATATGCTGCAGGTAGCGTTGGGTATCCACAGGGTGTCTCGCATGAGAAAAAGTAGGCATAAAATAGCGGGCTTTGCGGCGTTTGTGAGCGCATTACGTGCTGCTCTGTTGCTGCTGCCGCAAACTGTCACTGGTCGGCGCTAGCCTGTTCCCCTGAGTTCAACGTTGCAGGAGAACGGCTATGCAAGATTTCAAACATCGGGTGGCGCTGGTGACCGGCGCTTCCACCGGCATCGGCGAAGCGATCGCCGCCGAGCTGTTTCGGCGCGGCGCCACGGTGGTGATGACCGGCCGCCACGCCGCGCCTCTCGCCGCAGCCGCCGCGCGGCTCGATCCCGAGGGCCGACGGGTGATGACGTTGCGGATGGACGTGCGCGATGCGCCGTCGGTGCAGCAGGGCATTGAAGAGACGGTGCGGCGCTGCGGCGCGCTGCATCTGCTGGTCAACAACGCCGGGATCACCGGCCCGCACGAGGTGAACATCGATCGGTATGCGGTCGAAGACTGGCAAGAGGTGATCGCCACCTGCCTGAGCGGCACGTTTTTCGGCATGAAGTACGGCCTGCCGGCGATCGTCGCCGGCGGCGGCGGGGCGGTAGTGAACCTCTCTTCTGCCAACGGCGTGGTGGGCATTGCCGGGATTGCGCCTTATACCGCCGCCAAGCATGGCGTGTTGGGCCTGACGCGCTCGGCGGCGCTGGAGTTCGCCACGCGCGGCGTGCGCATCAACGCCGTCGGGCCGGGCTATGTGGATACGCCGGCGATGGGGGCGCTGCCGGCGTCAGCGCGGGCGCAGATGGCCGCTTCGCACCCGCTGGGGAGAATGGCGACGCGAGAAGAGGTGGCGAAAACGGTGGCTTTCCTGCTCTCGGACGACAGCAGTTTCACCACCGGCGCGTTTTACAGCATCGACGGCGGTTATACCGCGCGCTGAGCCAGCGCCTGCAGCCAACTGAGAAACGCCGCTGCGCCGGGTTTTTCCAGCGTGCGCGGTGGGTAAACTACGTAGTAGGGTTTGCTGAGCGGCAGCGCCGGTTCGGCCAGGGTGACCAGCTGGCCTTCCGCCAGTTCACGGGCGATCAGCCGCCGCTGACCGAGCAGCACCCCGCGCCCTTGCACGGCGGCGTCGATAGCCAACGAAGTCAGGTTATAGGTCAGCCCGCGCCGCGCCGGCGGCGACCGATCGGCGGCGGTGAACCACTCGTGCCAGCCCGGCAGAAACTGGCTCTCCTTGCCCCAATCGACATGGATCAGCGGCAGCTGCGTCCAGTCGCCGCGATCGCGCAGCGCCGGGCTGCACACCGGCTGCACCCGATCCTGAAACAGTTGCATCTTTTCCAGCAGCGGATAGTCCTGATCGCCGAAGCACAGGGCGAAGTCTGCCGCCGAATGGGCGAAATCGACCGCCGCATGGGTAGCGTGCAGCCGCAGATCGCCGTCGGGGCACTGCGCCAGCCAGTCGCCCAGCGCCGGGTTCAGCCACTTGGAGGCTAACGCCGGCAGGGCGAACACCGTCAGCGCCTGTTTGCCGCGCTGGCGCTCGACGTGCTGCTGCGCCACGCGCAGCGTTTCGAACGCCTCCTGCACGTAGGCCAGGTAGTCCGCGCCCTGTTCGGTCAGCGTGACGCCGCTTTTGGCGCGGATGAACAGCGTGATCCCCAGGTGTTGCTCCAGCTGGCGGATCTGCTGGCTGACGGCGGCGGCGGTCAGCGCCAGCGTATCCGCCGCGCGGGCCAGGCTGCCGGTGCGGGCGGCGGTTTCGAACGCCAGAATGGCGCTCAGCTTGGGCAAGCGCGCGCGGGACGGTGAGTGCATGGGCAGGGCTATCGCTAAGAATTGGTTAGCTTATCCATAACGTATTTTTGTTATGGCGGCAATGCGCCATTCGCTACAGTGAGAGGCATCCGGCTATCGCACACGAGGGGAACGTCATGCCGCAACTTGCCGATATTATCGATCTGTCCGCCCATCCCATCGACGACGCCGAGTTCCGCACCCGTTGCCGGCAAACGCTGGAGCGCAGCGGTGCGTTAGTACTGCCGGGATTTCTGCGCGCCGCCGCGCTGGCGACGGTGCGGTTGGAAGGCGCCGAACAGCACCACGCGGCGTTTTATGCCACCAGCAAACACAACGTGTATCTGCGGCCGCAGGACGACGCGCTGCCGGCCGATCACGCGCGCAACCGGCTGGTGGTGTCGTCCAAAGGCTGCATTACCGACGAAGATATTCCGCCGCAGTCGCCGCTGCGTGCGCTGTACGATGCTCCGGCGTTTCGTGCGTTCCTCTGCGCGGTGCTGGATGAGGCGCAGCTGTATCCCTACGCCGATCGGCTGTCGTCGATCAACCTGCATTACGCCCACACCGGCCAGGAGCTGGGCTGGCACTTCGACAATTCGTCGTTCGCCATCACTCTGCTGATCCAGAAACCGGCGGCGGGCGGGCGTTTCGAGTACGTGGAGAACCTGCGCGACGCCGATCGCGGCGAGATGAACTATGCCGGGGTCACGCAGGTGCTGGACGGGGAGCGGGTGGCCAAACGGCTGGCGATGGAGGAGGGGGATTTGGTGCTGTTTCGCGGGCGCAACGCCATGCACCGGGTGACGCCGACCGAAGGCGACATCACGCGCATGCTGGTGGTGCTGGCCTACAATGCGCAGCCGGACGTGATGCTGTCTGAAAGCGCCAGAATGACGTTCTACGGCCGGTTATAGCGGATAAAAAAACCGCCCCGGAGGGCGGTTTGTCGAATCAGTGCGGGTTTTGTTCTTCGTGAGCCTGCTGTTCCAATTTCACTTCCTGCGCGCGCTTGCGCAGGCCGAACCAGCCCAGCGTCAGCAGCACCGCCAGCACCGGGATGGTGGCGATGGTCCAGGTGCCGTTCGGGTAGTCGAACGCCATCATCACCACCACGATCAGCAGGAACGCCAGCGTCAGCCAGGAGGTGAACGGCGCGCCCGGCATTCTGAACGAGACCGGCTGCGCGCGGCCTTCGTGCACGGCTTTGCGCAGGCGCATCTGGCAAACGATGATAAATGCCCAGGAGGCGATGATGCCGAGCGAAGCGATGTTCAACACGATCTCGAATACCTGCGACGGCACCAGATAGTTGAGCACCACGCCGATCACGTAGATGCCGCAGGTGACCAGGATGCCGGCGTAAGGCACCTGCTGGCTGCTCATTTTGGCCATCAGCTTCGGCGCGGAGCCGCCCATCGCCAGCGAGCGCAGGATGCGGCCGGTAGAGTAGAGGCCAGAGTTGAGGCTGGACAGCGCGGCGGTCAACACCACGATGTTCATGATGGTGCCGATATAAGGCACGCCCAGCTTGCTGAAGAAGGTGACGAACGGGCTTTGGCCGGCCTGATAGGCGTTCCACGGCAGCAGCAGCACCAACAGCACCACGGAGCCGACGTAGAACAGGCCGATACGCCAGATCACGCTGTTGATCGCTTTGGGCATCATTTTGGCCGGATCTTTACACTCGCCGGCGGCGGTGCCGATAAGCTCGATGCCGGCGAAGGCGAAGATCACCCCTTGCACCAGCACCAGCGCCGGCAGCAGGCCGTGCGGGAACATGCCGCCGTTTTCGGTGATCAGGTGCATGCCGGTGGTGTGGCCGGCGACCGGGGTGCCGGTGCCGAGGAACACCACGCCGACAATCAGGAACAGCGCGATGGCGGCGACCTTGATCAGCGCGAACCAGAATTCCATTTCGGCGAACCATTTCACGCCGATCATGTTCATGGTGGCGACGATGCCGAGCGCGCCGAGGGCGAACAGCCACTGCGGCACGTCGGCGAAGGTACCCCAGTAGTGCATGTACAGCGCTACCGCGGTGATGTCGACGATGCCGGTCATCGCCCAGTTGAGGAAATACATCCAGCCGGCGACGTAAGAGGCTTTCTCACCGAGAAATTCGCGGGCATAAGAAACGAAGCTGCCGCTGGAAGGGCGATGCAGCACCAGTTCGCCCAGCGCGCGCAGGATGAAGAAAGAGAAGATCCCGCACACCAGATAGACCAGCGCCAGCGCCGGCCCGGCCAGTTCGAGGCGGCCGCCGGTACCGAGGAACAAGCCGGTGCCGATCGAACCGCCGATGGCGATCATTTGGATCTGCCGGTTACCCATGCTTTTGTGATAACCGGATTCATGGGAGTCTAGCCAGCGTCGTCTGGCGGCGTGTTTATCGTCCGCCGACTTTTTTTGTGAGTGCATTATCCGTCCTGTTTACCTGTCTATGATGAACTCCGCCCTGAGCGGCAGGGCAAACGATTGCCATCAGCAATCGTAATGAGAATGAGGTCGTAGCATCATTCCGCTGTTTATTGTGTATACAGCTGCCGTTAAATAACGGCGTGGCATGCTACCGTTTCCCGATAAATGTGGCAAAAAAACCTGTGCGCAAAGCGTGAGCAATTGTGTGTATTTTTTAAACTGAAAACAAAAGCGCATATTATTCAGTAAGATGAGTCTCATTATCAACACGGAAATATCGAACGATAAAAGTGATTGAAATCACAGAATAATAATTACCGTGCAAACTAAAGGGATTTGAAGGTTATTTCGCGTCGGGGTAAAGGCGGGCGGAAAATAAAGCGATGGCGCCTGCGCGGCGATGGGCGTGCGCAGGCGAATCGGACGAGGGGGTTTTTAGGCGGATTCACCGGCCGGCAGAGCCGAAGCCGGCAGGCCGAACAGCTTGTCGAACGCCCAGTTAAACAGGAAGGTGTAGCAAGGAATGATGATGATCAGCGCCATGTCCAGCAGCAGCGCCTGCCACAGCGTGATGCCCATCCACCAGGCGATCAGCGGGATCAGATACACTACCAGCGTCAGCTGAAAGCCCACTGCGTGCAAAATGCGGCGCTTGAGGGTGCGGGTGCGCGACGCCTGGCGGCTTTCCCACCACTCGAACAGGTAGTTGTAAATGAAGTTCCAGCTGACCGCGAGGGTGGTGATCACCACCGCCAGCGGCCCGGTGCTGCTCGGCGCGTGGCCCGACAGCAGCGCCAGCCCCAGCGCCGAGATCGTCATGCCGATAAGTTCATAAGCGGTGACATACACCAGTTTGCGTTTGACGCCTTGCATTGTTTTCTCCCGATCTGTTTTTAGTTGCCTCTGTGGCGGCGGCGGCTAAGATAGCGTCAATCACATTGATAGAAAAAGTCAGGAGCTGTCAGTTTTACTGACAGGTTAAACGATGAACTTTTCCAGCGACAATATCGAACTGTTTCTGGCGGTGCTCGATCGCGGTTCGTTTTCCGCCGCCGCCCGCGCGCTGCGGCGCGTACCGTCCGCCGTCAGCATGGGTATCGCCAACATGGAGGCGGAACTCGGTTTCGCATTGTTCGATCGCTCGCACCGCGAACCGACGCCGACCGCGCTGGCGTTGGCCCTGGCGCCGCACGCCCGCCTGATCGCCGGGCAGCTCAAGCAGCTGCAGGTGCACGCCATCGAACTTTCACAGGGGCTGGAAAGCACGCTTTCGATCGGCGTGGCGTCTGACATCAACGGCGCCGGCCTGCTGGTGGCGGTGAAAACGCTGTCGCAACGTTATCCGCTGCTGAACATCGAAGTGCTCAGCGCGCCGCAGGACGACGTGCTGCATATGCTGCATCAGGGGCGCATTGGCGTCTGCCTCGCGTTCGGCGGGCTGAACATCAACAGCGCGGAGCAGTTCCACTCCGTCGGCGCGGAGTCGCTGGTGGCGATGGTATCGCCGCAGCATCCGGCGCTGGAGGGCGCGGCGGGCGAGCTGTTTCTCGAGGATCTGATCAACGTGCGGCAGATCATGGTGGCCAGCCGCGATCTGCCGATCGGCGATCTGCGCCCGCAGGTGGCGGAGGCCTACTGGCGCACCGACAGCCTGCCGATGGCGCTGAACATGGTGGAAGCGGGCCTGGGGTGGGGCAATTTCCCGCTGTCGCTGGCCGAGCCGCTGCTGGCGCAGGGGCGGCTGATGCGGCTGAAATTCAAAAACACCAAGAACGAGCTGCGCTTGCCGATGCATCTGATCTGGCTGAAGAGCCGCCCGCTGGACAAGGCGGCGCGCGAGCTGGTCGAGCTGATGCGCGCGGCGCCGCAGGAAAGCTGACGCCAGGCGCGCTGGCTTATTCCGCGTGGCGTTTGCGCCACCAGAAGCGCACCAGCAGGATGGCGGCGATCGCCAGCGCAACAAACAGCAGGCTGGAGAGTTTTTTATTGAAGCCGGTAAAGAAGCTTTCGATCGCCTGGCCGCCAAAATAGCCGAGCATGACGAAGATCGTCGCCCAGAGAATGGCGCCGAGGATGTTGAGCGGCACAAAGCGCGACGGCGGCAGCCGGCTGGCGCCGATCAGCACCGGGCCGATGATGCGGAAGCCGTACATAAAGCGCACCCCGATAACGAACAGCATCGGGTGGCGGGCGATCAGCCTTCTGGCGCGCGCGATGCGCTTTTCCTGCCCTTTGAGCCGCGAGATGACCCGGCCTTCGAACCGGCGGCCGATGAAGTACAGCAGCAGATCCCCCAGCGTGCCGCCGAGCGCCACCACGGCTATCACCCACGGCCAGTGCAGCAGCCCTTCGTGGGCGGCGATACCGCCCAGCAGCGTGATGGTTTCTCCCTCAGCCAGGCAGCCGATAAACAACGCCCAGTAGCCGTAGTCCGTAATGTAGTGGGCCAAATCGGTCATTCCTTACTCCTTATGTGACTGACGCATAAGGGCAAGTATACGCGCGATCGCTAGCTTTGGGCGATCTGGGCCACCAAGGCTCTGCGCCGCGCCAGACTTTCCGCCATTTGTGCCTGCACCTTGGCGTAAATGTGCGGCGGGGCCAGTTCCGGTGTGCCGCCCGTGAACGGCGGAGCCGGGGCGTACTCCAGATAGAGTTGGATCGTTTGGGCGGTGTCTTCGCCGTGCAGTTCGGCGATCAGCGCCAGCGCAAAGTCGATGCCGGCGGTGACGCCGCCGCCGCTGATCACGTTGCCGTCGCGCTCTACGCGTGCAGCGCTGGGTATGGCGCCGAACAGCTTCAGGCTGTCGCGCATCGACCAGTGGCAGGCGGCGCGTTTGCCCGGCAGCAAGCCGGCGGCGGCCAGGATCAGCGAACCGGTGCACACCGAGGTCAGGTAGCGGGCATCGGCGCCCAGCCGTCGGATTTGCCGCATGAACGCTTCATCCTGCAGCGCTTGGGTGCAGCCGCTGCCGCCCGGCACGCACAGCACGTCGCAGCGCGCGATCTCCGGCAGCGGGCGCAGCTGGGTGAAGTGCAGGCCTTCCGATTCGACATCCGCGCCGTCTACCGAAGCGACGATGATTTCCGCGCCCGGCATGTGGCGCAGAAACTGCAGTGGGCCGGTGAAGTCGAGTTGGGTGACGCCTTGATAGATGGGAAATACAATCACGAGTGGTTCAGACATGACATTCGCCTCATTTTTATCGTTGGACCTGGGCCATAATAGCCGCCCTGTTTTTGGCTGATATGACAGATAACCCTCAAAAAGCGCCATCATGAAAACGATCGGTTTTGTGGTTTTTCCCGGTTTCAACCTGCTGGACTTTGCCGGCCCGCTGGCGGCGTTCGATAACGTCAGCCAATTTACCGACCCGCCGGCCTACCGCTGCGTGGCGATCTCGCCGCAGGGCGGGATGGTCGCCAGCTCGGCGGGGGTGGAGATCGCCACGCAGCCGTGCGGCGACGAGCGTTTCGATACGCTGGTGGTGGCCGGCGGCAGCGGCAACGTGATGGCGGCGCAGTCGCCGGCGCTGGTGGCGTTTCTGACGAGCCACAGCCGGCGAGCGCGGCGCATCGCCAGCGTGTGCACCGGCGCGTTTATTCTGGCGGCCTGCGGTTTGCTGGACGGCAAGCGTGCCACCACCCACTGGTATCATGCGGCGCGGCTGCAGCAGAGTTATCCGCGCATCCGCGTCGACAGCAACCGTATCTTCATTCGCGACGGCGATATCTGGACCTCGGCCGGCATCAGCGCCGGTATCGATCTGGCGCTGGCGTTGATAGAAGACGACCTTGGCGCCACGATGGCGGCGGGCGTGGCGCGGCAGCTGGTGGTCTACCACCGGCGCCCCGGCGGGCAGTCGCAGTACTCGCTGCTGCTGGCGTTGAACCCGTCGTCGGATCGCATGCGCGCCGCGCTGTCGTTCGCGCGCGAGCACTTGCACCTGCCGCTGTCGGTGGCGGATCTGGCCGACGCTGCCTGCCTGAGCGAGCGCCAGTTCGGTCGGCTGTTCCGCGCCGAAACCGGGCAGACGCCGGCCAAGGTGATCGAACAGCTGCGGGTGGAGGCGGCCAGGGGGCGCATCGAAGAGAGCACCGAGCCGCTGGAGGCGATCGCCCGTTCGGTGGGATTCAGCGATCCGGAGCGCATGAGGCGGGCGTTTATCCGGGTATTTGGCCTGTCGCCGCAGGCGATCCGCCGGCTCGGCCGCGCGGGGTAACTTTTTTGCCACGCCTGGCGGCGGGGCACACCAGAGGAGCAACGGATGTATCAGGATTTCGAGAGCGAATTGAACTGGGCGATGCGCCATATGCCGCGCACCCGGGCGGCGGTGGCGGCGTTGCCGGACCTGCACGGGGTGCGGCTGGCGTGCAATATGCACCTGGATCTGAAAATGGCGCCGCTGGTAGCCGGTTTGCTGGACAAGGGCGCGGCGATCTTTCTGACCACCTGCAATCCCACCACGGTGCAGAACGACGTGGTGGCCTGGCTGGAACGACGGGGCGCGCAGGCTTACGCCTGGCGTGACATGAGCGCCGGCGAGTGGTCGGAATCTTTCGACCGCGCGTTGGCCTGGCAGCCGACTCACCTGTGCGAAATGGGGGCGGATTTGACCACCCGCTTGCACCAATCGCCGAACGGCCCGCAGATCGTCGCCGGGCTGGAAGCCACCGGATCGGGCATCAGCCGTTTGAACGGCGTGGCGCCGCGCTACCCGATCTTCAACTGGGACGATCTGCCGGTGAAAGAGGGGCTGCACAATCGGCATATGGTTGGGCTGACCGCCTGGCACACCTTCTTCCAGACCACCCATCTGACGCTGCACGAAAAGCGCGTGCTGGTGATCGGCTACGGCCTGGTCGGGCAGGGGACGGCGGCGGCGGCCAGGGCTTACGGCGGCCAGGTGATGGTGGCGGAAATCGATCCGGCGCGTGCGCTGCAGGCGCGTTATGACGGCTGGCAGGTGGTGGATCTGGCGAGCGCCGTCGCGCAGGCGGACGTGATCGCTACCGCGACCGGCGCGAAAAACGTGCTCTCGGCGCAGCATCTGCAACAGGCGCAGGACGGCGTGTTTATCCTCAACGTCGGCCACGTGGCGGAAGAGATCGACGTCGGCTTCCTCAAGGGCCTGTCGCACCACGAGCCGATGCCTTATGTGAACGCTTACCAACTCAATGAGAAGACGGTCTATTTGCTGGCCAACGGTTCGATGTTCAACCTGACCGCCGGCTACGGCGACAGCCTCAACGCCTTCGACGTGACGCTGGCGGTGATGGCGGCCGGCATCGGCCATATCGTCGGCGTGGGGGCGCGGCAAACGCCGGGGCTGTACCTGCTGCCGCAGTCGGCCTGGCAGCCGGCGCTGTAACTTTTTCTACGCGGGCGTTCATCCCAGAGCGCCCGCGGGCTGCGTCGTTTTTCGGCCGACAGAATTTGTCACAAATCCGCCCTATAATCCCAGTGCCAAGCGCTGAACCCTCACATATAATTCGCTGAGTTCAAGCCCCCATTTCAGAGTAATGCCTGTGAAAATACGTGTTTTGGTTCTGACCCTGCTCGCTTTGCAGGCGGGCGCAGGCTTTGCGCCGCGCGCGCTGGCCAGCGACAACGCCGCCGCTCTGCACGCCACCCAGCCGGAGCTGGCCTCCGGCAGCGCGATGGTCGTCGATATGCAAACCCATAAGGTGATGTACGCGCGCAACCCGGATGAGGTGGTGCCGATCGCCTCGATCACCAAGCTGATGACCGCCATGGTCACGCTGGACGCACACCTGCCGCTCGACGAGATGCTGGCGGTGGATATCCACCAGACGCCGGAGATGAAAGGGGTTTATTCGCGGGTGCGGCTGAACAGCGAAATCAGCCGTAAGGATATGCTGCTGCTGGCGCTGATGTCGTCGGAAAACCGCGCCGCCGCCAGCCTGGCGCACCACTATCCGGGGGCTACAACGCCTTCATCAAAGCGATGAACGCCAAGGCCAAGGCGCTGGGCATGACCAATACCCATTATGTGGAACCGACCGGGCTCTCTATCCATAACGTGTCGACGGCGCGCGATCTGACCAAGCTGTTGATCGCCACCAAGCAATACCCGTTAATTGGCCAGCTCAGCACCACCACCGAGCGCATGGCCAGCTTCAAAGATCCGAACTATACGCTACCGTTCCGCAACACCAATCATCTGGTGTATAACCCGAAATGGAACATCCAGCTGACCAAAACCGGCTTCACCAACCAGGCGGGCCACTGCCTGGCGATGCGTACCGTGATCGGTAACCGCTCGGTGTCGCTGGTGGTGCTGGACGCCTTCGGCAAATATACCCACTTCGCCGACGCCAACCGGCTGCGCAGCTGGATTGAAACCGGCAAGGTGACGCCGATCCCGGCCGCCGCCCGCGACTATCGTCGCCAAAAAGACGCCAGCCTGGCGAAAAACGCCACCGAATGACCCGCCTGGCGGCCTGCTCGTTTGCAGCAGGCCGCTATCGGCCCTCGGGCCGCCTGATGACAAATCCCCGCTCGCGATCGCCGTCGAAACCCGCTTTGAGATAAAGCTGGTGCGCGCCGGTGCGTTGCTGCCCCGACAGCAGCATCACCTTGTAACAGCCCTTGCGCCAGGCCAGCTGCAGCGCGTATTCGATCATCGCGAGCGCCACGCCGTGGCCGCGATAGGGCTCTGCCGTCACTACGTGCTCGATGACGCCGAACGGCTGCGCCTGGTGCGCCAGCCCCGGGATCAGCGCCAGCATGCAGGTGGCGATCGGCTGTTCCTCGTCCGCCGCCACCACCAGACGGATCGCCGGATCGTCCAGCAGGCGCTGCAGGGTGCGGCGCGCGTCGTCGGTGCGCAGCGGCGCATCCTGCGGGCGCAGCTCGCGATACAGAGCCAACAGGCCGTTGAGATCGTCCGGCTGCGCCAGGCGGTGAATGATGCTCATGGTTGCTCCTTTCCGCCGCTTCAACGGTAATCCGCTATCCTCCATTAATACCACAACGATTGCCGGAGAGGATGTTATGAGTCAGGTTTCGACCTTTGTCATGTTCCAGGGGGAGGCGCAGCAGGCGATCGACCTCTACAGCCAGGTGTTTGCGCGTTTTCGGCTCATGCAGGTGCAGCATTACGACCCGACGCCGGACGGCCGGCGATTGATCAAGCATGCCACCATCGATTTTGACCGGCAGAACCTGGTGTTTATCGATAGCCCGATCAGCCATGATTTCAGCTTCACCCCGGCGGTGTCGCTGTTCATCAACCTGCCTAACGAAGAGGCGCTGGAGCAGGCTTTCCACCGCTTGGCGGAGGGCGGCAAGGTGCTGATGCCGCTCGACGACTACGGCTTCAGCGCCCGCTTCGGCTGGCTCAACGATCGCTTTGGGCTCTCCTGGCAGCTCAATGTGCCGGCGGGGGATCTGCCCTGACGCTAAGGGGGAGTGTGCAAAATGCATGGCAGTTCCAGCTGTTGTTCCATATGCTTATCGCCGGGGCAGGAACTCTGCCGTGGGGAATACCGACCACATCATGGAAAGGTGCGAATTGATTGATTTTGACCGCTATGTTGAGCAAGCGAAGTCTTACGGTGAGTGGCCAGGGGCACAGGTGGGCACGTCGTCCGGCCGCGTTGAAGGATTGAGCTACCGCCTGTATCGGCAAACTGCCGAGAGTGAAGACGTGATCGTGGTTTATCACGGCGGCGGGGTTAACAGCGCCGCCGGGTATGACATTCTTGCGCGCCAGCTGGCCGCCGAGCCAACGCTCGCGGTGTGCCTGGTCGATATTCGCGGGCATGGCGATTCCACGGGAGAGCGGGGGACGGTTGAGCGGCCTGAGCGTATTTGGCGCGATGTCGATGTCATCCTGGCGGAAATGCGCCTGCGTTTTCCGTTAGCGCGCAGGCACCTGCTTGGCCATTCCAGCGGCGCCGGGATGTTGCTCAACTACCTGACCCGCTATCCTTGTGAACAGCAGGCGGACAGCCTGACCCTGCTGGCGCCCGAGCTGGGGCCATTTTCCGGGATGGCCCGCGATTTGCCGGCGGCGGCCCGTTTTGCCCAGGTGCGCCAATGGCCCTTTGTGGCCAATGCGCTCAGCGGTGGACGGTGGTTTGGGCAATCTCGGGCGGTCAGCCTGAATTTTCCCCCGGCCGTGCTGGCCGCCGCCCCCGATTTTGTCTGCCAATACAGCGTTAATATGGCTAACGCCTTGACGCCACGTACTCCGGCAAAGCAACTGGCGGCGCTGCGATTGCCGACCTTGCTGCTGGCGGCGGCGCAGGATGAGTTGTTCAGCGCGCAATCCTTGCAGCGTTTCGTCGAACAGCATGGCAGCGTGCATGTTGCCTTTGGTTTGCTTGAGGGCAGCACGCATTTATCGTGCGTCTTTGAGGCCCACGGCCATGTCCTGCGCTACCTGTCGAACGTAGTCGCTATCGCGTCCGATTGAGACGCATCCGCGCAGCTATTTGTTTCTTAATCACTTCTTCTTCGCCATTAACTGGACGGAGGAGTGGTGATTAAGATCACGAAATTAGTTAATAAATCTTTATGAATTTGATTGCAAAATGTTAACATTCCGCCGGTTTCATTAGGCTTGCTAATGACATTCTTATTGTCAAGGAATGCTCAGGATGGATTACCACAACGTCTTTCAATTGACGTACCAGGAACGAAACGAGTTATTTTCGGCATTAGATAAAATTGCTGACGATCCCGCCGGTGGTGATGTTTATATTCACGCTATACGAACGGCCATGAATACCCACTTACCCCACAGATTAAGTGCCGTATTAAGCCCAAAAAAGGCGTCGTTCACACTACGGTCTTATCGTATTTCAAGAAATGTGCCGGTGGATAAAGACGTCTTTTTTTCCTTTTCCCGAACCAAGACACGCCTTCCTTCGATGAAAAAGATACGCCGTTGCGCTGGGTGCAACGCGTCTTCATTTCGGCAAGCTTGTGGAATCACCGCAACCTCAATCAGGTTGAAGAGCGCATTTTCTCGATTTAAGGTTATTATTCATGCTTAACGTTTTTCTTTCTATATTGCCGATCTTTTTGTTAATCGTGCTGGGCTATTTGTCAAAACTCTATGTTAAAGATGTCGCCGTATTTTGGGGCTTCTCAGACAAATTCGTTTATTACCTGTTTTTTCCGGCACTGTTGATATTGGATATCAGCGAGGCGGATTTTAGCGGTGCGGACAGCTTTTATCCCGTTGTGGCGACCATTGTTTCCACGCTGGTCATCGCGTTGATTATTTTCGTTGGCAAACTGTTCTTCAATACGTCGGCCGATCTGTTTACCTCCATTTTTCAGGGCGGAGTCAGATACAACTCTTATGTATTCATCGCGCTGTCGCAATCGCTGTTCGGCAGCGAGGGGGTGGCGCTGTCCGGTTTCTTCGTGGCGTACATGATCATTCTGACCAACATCATGAGCGTGTTGGTGATGAACCACTACGGCACCGGCAGCAAGAAAAGCCTGAGCGGCGCGCTGCTGGCGCTGACGAAAAACCCGCTGATCATCGGCGCGTTGTTCGGGGTGCTGATGAACCTGTGCAACCTGCACATCACCGGCGCGCTTAAACAGCTGTTCGTTTATCTCTCCAACGCCGCCACGCCGCTGAGCCTGATGTCGGTCGGCGCAGGGTTGATCGTCAGCATGCATATCCGCAAGCTGGTTTCCATCTCTTATGCGACCGTGCTGAAGCTGGTGGCCATGCCGCTGATTACCATTGCGCTGGTGCACTATTTCGGCGCCACCGGCGTGCCGGCCAGCATCGCCATTCTCTACTCCGCCGTGCCTTGTGCCGGCAACGCCTATATTCTGGCGCGGCAAATGGGGGGCGATCATGAAGCGATGGCCTCCATTATCACCTGGACGACGCTGCTGTCGGTGATTACCGTGACGTTCATCCTGGGCAGCGTAGCGCTCTAACGCCGGCGCCGGGCGGCATTCGCCCGCCCGGCGTTTTCCGCGATCCTCCCATATCCTTTCATGACGCTTTACCGCTATGCTAAACATAGAATGGCCCGTGAATATGAAAAGGATGAATCATTTTGGCAGGAAGTAGCTTACTTACCCTCATCGACGACATCGCCTCGTTGTTGGACGACGTCTCGTTAATGAGCAAAATGGCGGCGAAAAAAACCGCCGGGGTGCTGGGGGACGATCTGGCGCTTAACGCGCAGCAGGTCACCGGCGTTAAAGCCGATCGCGAACTGCCGGTGGTGTGGAGCGTCGCCAAAGGCTCGCTGATCAACAAGGCGATCCTGGTGCCGCTGGCGCTGCTGATCAGCGCCTTCGCGCCCTGGGCGATTACGCCGCTGCTGATGGTGGGCGGCGCCTACCTGTGTTACGAAGGGTTCGAAAAGGTGTTTCATAGCCTGAGCCACGGCAAGGCGGCGCAGGAGGAAAAATCGGACGGGCCCGGAGCCAATGAGGACGCCGCGGCCTATGAGAAGCGCAAGGTGAAAGGGGCGATACGCACCGATTTCGTGCTCTCCGCCGAGATTATCGCCATCACGCTGGGCACGGTCGCCGGCGCCACCTTCAGCCAGCAGGTGATCGTCTTGTGCGGCATCGCCGTCGTGATGACGCTCGGCGTGTACGGCATTGTCGCCGGCATCGTCAGGCTGGACGATCTGGGGTTGTATCTGAGCCGCAAAGGCAGCGCGTTGGCGCGCGCCATCGGCAGCGGCATCGTGCGCGCCGCGCCTTATCTGATGAAAACGCTGTCGATCGTCGGCACTGTCGCCATGTTTATGGTCGGCGGCGGTATTCTGACCCACGGTTTGCCGCCGGTGCATCACCTGTTCGAAGACTGGGCCTCGTACACCACCGTGGTGCCGACGTTTGGCCATCTTTTGCAGGGTGTGGTTCCGGCCCTGCTGAACGTGGCGTTCGGGCTGGTGGCCGGCGGCGTGGTGCTGGCGGCGGTGTCGGCGCTGGGCGCGGTACGCGCGCGTTTCAAGGCATGATGAAAAATCTCGCCCCGAGAGGGGCGGGACGGTGCAGACGCTTTAAAATATCAGTTTGAGAACGCCGGTAATCGTCAACAAACCCACGATAAAGATGATGGCGACAATCCACAGAATAATTTTCATTTGATTCTCCCTTACCCGTTAAATGTGGTGCACAACTAGCGCTAACTCAATGAAATCACTCTTCACTATAGACGCTAACTTCCTATCGTGCGTCGCCATGCATTCAGGGATGCCGATTGTCGCCCGCGCCCAGCGCGCGCTGCATGATGTGGGTGTCGCGCCATTCCCCCAGTTTGAACCCCACTGCCTTTAACGTCCCGACGCTGGTAAAACCAAGCGACTGGTGCAGCGCCAGCGAACCGCGGTTGGCGGCGGAATCGCCGACGATCGCCAGCATCTGGCGCCAGGGGCCTTGCTCACAGCGGGCGATCAGCGCGCTCAGCAGAGCCTTGCCGACGCCTTTGCCCTGTTGCCCCTCGGCGATATACACCGAGTCCTCCACGGTAAAACGATAGGCCGGCCGGGGGCGATACGGCGTGGCATAGCAGTAGCCCACAATACGGCCTTCGCTTTTCGCCACCAGCCAGGGCAGCCCGGCTTTCCGCACCTTACCCAGCCGCAGCTGCATTTCCGCCAAGGTCGGCGGTTGTTCTTCAAACGAGGCGGCACCGTACAGCACGTGGTGGGTGTAAATGCGCAGCACGGCGGCCATATCGTCCGGCGTGGCATCGAGGAGGCTGAGTACGGGAGCGGAGAGCGTCATGGTAATGCCTGTTTACCTTGGAAATCAGCGGATAAACGCCATTATGCGCGCCGCTCACCGCCGGGGTAAATCGGGTTTTCTTATGGTGAGATAAGAAAACCCTATGGGTTTGTCAGCCGCACAATGCGGCGCTCTGTGCCAACTGCGGGACTCAACATGGCGATCTGCTGCTCAATCACCGCCGGAAGCACCGGCCCTGAACGCGCCAGAATTGCCCCGACTTCCGCCAGTGAAACGCCCATCCGGCGCGCCAGTTCGCCGACTTTCAATAACCGATCTAGCGCCTCCCTTGTGCGTGACGGGATACTACAGCCTGACGCCACGTAAGGGACAAGAGCGGGAAGAAAAGATGACGTTTTAAAAATCGGTGGGCGCCAGAGAGGCAAAAGCCCAGCTGGATGGCTGGGCTTCGCAGGTCCCTGAAAGGGAGGGTATAGCATAAGGGCCTGTATCGGCTACGGCGACAATTTCACCTGATTTGTCTGTTTTGTCAACAACAGCGTACTGGTCAGAACAGCATATTTTTGGCATTGATCGACTTAATGACGGCGCGTTGTATGTCAGCAACAAGCTCGCGCGACAGACACTGGGTAAGAAAGCCTCTCTCTTTACGGGCTCTGTTCAGCCGTTGGCGGCTGACTTGCTGCACCAGATCGCCCTTTGCCCAGCGCGTTTGCGGATGAAAGAATCTCATATCTTCGATGAGTTCACGCGTAATTTCGATGTGCAATCCCCGTTCGATCTTGTTCGAATCTCTGGTGGTCGACAGCGGTACGATAATGCAGGCGTTGCCGTTAATTTTGCCTTTCAACACAACAACTAAACGGTTCTTCACCATTTCTGGTGGAATGTGGCCATCATAAAAGCCGGTTTCATGCGGTTGGCAGACTGATAGGGGATAGTTGCCATAGTTGCACTCGAGAATTTCCCCGACCTTGGGGGCAAATTTGATCGGCATCGAGACACTCCTTTGTTGTGAACAATCCGTGTTATGGAGGAATGAGCATGCGGGCGTTTTGCTTATAGAGAAAGGTGTGGCGTAAGGAAACGGGGAATGAAAGTGAAATATTGCGGATTCGTACGCAGAATCCGCCTTGATGGTGGCCGAATTTACCAGCCTTTCACCGCGCCGCCGTTGAAGATTTTCTCGGCGGCCTTGGCCACTTCGTCAGACTCATAGGCCTTGATGAAGTTCTGCACGTTCGGCGCGTCCTTGTTGTCTTCGCGGGTGACGATGATGTTGGTGTACGGCGAGTCCTTATCCTCGATGAAGATGCCGTCTTTGGTCGGCGTCAGACCGGTCTGGTTGATGTAGGTGGTGCTGATGACGGCAACGGTGACCTTTGGATCGTCCAGCACGTGCGGCAGCTGCGCGCCTTCCAGCTCCATGATTTGGTAATGGTGCGGGTTGGCGCTGATGTCCAGGGCGGTGGGCAACAACCCCTTGCCTTGTTTCAGCGTAATCAATCCGGTTTTTTCCAGCAGCAGCAGGGCGCGCCCCAGGTTGGTCGGATCGAGCGGGATGGCGATCACCGCGCCGTCCGGCAGCTCTTTGAGCGATTTTATCTTTTTGGAGTAGCCGGCCATCGGGAAGACAAAGGTATTGCCGACCGCCACCAGCTTATAGCCGTGATCTTTGTTTTGCTGTTCGAGGAACGGGCGGTGCTGGAACACGTTGGCGTCCAGTTCGCCCTTGTCGGTAGCGTCGTTCGGCAGCAGTGAACCGCTAAAGCCGACCAGCTCGACGTCCAGCCCGTATTTCTCTTTCGCCACCTGTCTGGCGACTTCTGCCACGTCCTGTTCCGCGCCGTTGATGACGCCGACCTTGATATGATTCTGATCGGTTTTTTGATCGCAGCCCTGAAGCGCCAATACGGCGGCGAAGGCCGCCGCCAGAGGGGTGATACGCCAGCGTAAGGTCATCGAAGTCTCCCTGAAAAGAACAATAAAATCAGTTGTTTTTTGTCCTTACAGCTAAGCCTGAACCGCCGATGAAGTCAAACGCTCGTTCAGCATAAACGGCTATAGCTTATAGCCGTTATGCGGCGGGGGGTTATCGGCTGAGCGAACGCAGCACCACGATGCCCGGCGTAGCCATCACGTAATCCATAAAGGGCGAATCGACCACCCGCATGTTGGCCTTGCGTGAAGAGGCGTTGCGCAGCACCGGGCCGCTGTCGGTCATCACGAAGATGCCGGTGTGGGTCACGTCCAGCCCGTCCAGGTTGGTGTAAATACCGATGTAATCGCCCGTGCGCAGCTGGGCCAGCACCTTGTCGTCGACGTTGTCGCTGGGGATATAGGTCACGCTGCGGTGCACGACGGGCAAGCCGGGCAGGTAGCTGCTACCGTCCGCCTTGCGGTTGAGGGTTTTCACGAGGGTGACGGCGTGCGGGCTGAGCTGCGCGGTGATGTCTTCGGCCACCTGGTGCGGCCGCTGCGCCCAGTCGGTGAAGAAGTGTTTGCGCTGCGGGAAGGCGATTTTGCCGTCGACGTAGCGAATGTCTACCAGATGTTGTACAAACTCGCCTTCGCTGCGGGCAGTGCTGAGCGCTTCCACATAATCGATGTAGGTGAAGCAATCCAGCCCGCGGAAGTCGATCACCAACTGCTCGGGCGTGCTCTGCGAGCCGATCAGGCGGTTGGCGAGATAGGGCGTGCCGAGAAACTCGCGCGAAATCAAATCGACGGTGCGGCCATGCGGCTGTGCGGCGGGCCAACCGGCGCGCAGCGCGAGGATCTCACGCAGCTTGCTGCGGGTGCTGGCGTCCATCTCCGGCTGCACGCCCGGCGGAGAAACGGCGGCGTCGGTCGGCGGCGTTGCGGGGGTGACGGCGGTGGGGCGATCGGCGCATCCGCTCATGGCGATAGCTAACATCAGTAAAACAGCCTTGTTCTTGTTCATACGGCCCTCCATGGGTGTCGCTGGTTTATCAGAGTAAGTGATAACAGTTCTCATCCGATGGTAGGGGTTAAAAAGTAAACATAACCTCAATGGCAATCGATAAATCAGTAACCGATTTCGCTATTGAACGGCAAATACCAGAACAGCGCGATTTCATGATCGGCGATCTCCGGTTCGGCGCGATACAGCAAGCGATCGATGCCGCCGAGGATAAACCCATAGTGCTGGTAGCAGCGGCAGGCCGCCAGGTTGTTGTTCTGCGTTTCGAGCATCATACCTGAGGTTTCCTGCTGCCGCGCCCACTGTTTGGCGCAGTCCAGCAGCGCCCCGGCGATGCCTTGGCGGCGCGCGTCAGCGCTGACGGCGATCTCGTCGATCAGGGTGTAGCCGTTCCAGTTTTTGCTCAGCGTGATGTGGCCAACGGCGTCGTTCTGGCGATAAGCCAGGAAGGTCACGCTGTCTTCGTTGGCGAACGGCGCCAGGGGATAGCGTTTGCGAAATGGCGCCACCGGGCGAGTTGGCCAGCTGTCCACCGGGCTGTCGAACTGCGGCAGGGCATAACAGGCGATGGTGAAGCTGAAATCGCCGCGGGCCAGATAATCGTCGGGCAACGTCTCAATGGCCGCGATGCGGATGGCCGGGTTCATTACGGCAGCTCCCGCAGCAGACGCGCCGGGTTGCCGGCGTAGATCCCCTTGCGGGTGATGTCGCGGGTCACGACCGCCCCGGCGCCGATCACCGCGTCGCTGCAGATCTCCACCGCCAGGATCGTGGCGCCGGAGCCGATGGACACCCGATCGCCGATGCAGGTGCGCCCCCAGCTGGCCGGATCGGCATTGGGCGCGCCGTCTTTGAACAGATCGTTGGCGAAGGTGACGCCGTGGCCGACAAAACACGCTTCGCCGAGGGTGACGTATTCGCAGATAAAGCTGTGCGACTGAATTTTACTGCGCGCGCCGATGCTGACGTGGCGCTGGATCTCCACGAACGGGCCGACGAAGACATCGTCGCCGAGCCGGCAGCCGTAAAGATTGCAGGGTTCTACCACGGTGACGTTGCGTCCGGCGTCGACGTTGACGATCCCCGCCTGGCGGGTGATGATAGCGGATGACATAACCTTCCTCACAGCCTGGGTTTAATGGGGGAGTATAAGACAAAGCGCCGCGCCTTTCGCTTTCCGCACGTTTTTTCGCCGAAAGACTATAATTAGTACAGGGGAGAGAGCCCCGTGGCCGCAATCCTCGCACGGGTAGCTGTCCGTCAGAGGTGTGAAATTCGTTCGCCGATCGCGGCCTACGGCGAGATAGGAGGTGTCTCATGGTCAGTCATGTTTGGGGACTTCTGGCGCATCCCAGCGCCGAGTTCGAACAGATCAAAAGCGAGAATGAAAGCGTCTCGCACCTATACACCCATCACGTGTTGCTCTTGGCAGCAATCCCGGTGGTCTGCGCCTTTATCGGCACCACCCAGTTGGGCTGGCTCTCCGGCGAGGGACATGCCATCAGGCTCGACATGTTTACCGCGCTTTATACCGCCGTGGCGTTTTACCTGCTCATGCTGGCGGGCGTAGCGGCCATGGGGAAAGTCATTCACTGGATGGCGCGGCGCTATGAATCGCGCCCCAGCCTGCACCGCTGCATGGTGTTCGCCGGCTACGTGGCGACCCCGATGTTCCTCAGCGGGATTGTGGCGCTCTATCCGGTCGTCTGGCTGTGTCTGTTTGTCGGCATTATCGGCCTGTGCTATTCGGGCTATCTGCTGAATCTGGGGATCCCGCACTTCCTGAATATCGACAGTAAGGAAGGGTTCATCTTCTCCAGCTCGACCTTCGCTATCGGTATCCTGTTGCTCGAGCTGCTGCTTGGGGTGACGGTGCTGCTGTGGGGGTACGGTTCCTGGTTGTTCTGAGTTAACGGCTGTTGTTATCGCCCCCGCGCCGGTGGAACGGCGCGGGGGCTTTTGCTTTATACGCGGCGGAAAACCAGCATCACGCCGAGCACGATGCCCGCCATGCCCAGCAGGCTCAGCGCCGCCAGCGCGTGGCCGAGCAACAGGTAGTCCAGCAGGGTGGTCACCGCCGGGATCAGATAGAACAGGCTGGTGACCTGCACCAGGTTACCGCGCTGGATCAGGCGATACAGCAAGAAGGTCGCCAGCACCGAGATCACCACCGCCATCCACAGCAGCGGCAGCACGAACGCCGGCCCCCATTCGACCCGCAGCGGCTCAAACGGCAGCGCCAGCGTACACATCAGCAACCCGACGGCATACTGCAGCGGCAAGACCGCCAGCGGCGGCTGCGTCATGCCTTTTTGCAGCAGGGTGCCGGCGGTCATGCAGCCCAGCGCGATAAAGGCGAACAGCATGCCGCTCAGCGAGAAGTGGGCCACCATCAGGCTTTGGTACACTACCAGCGTCAGCCCGACCATTGCCAGCGCCAGGCCGAGCGCCCGCAGCCCGGTGCAGCGCCGTTCGGTGATGAACTGGGTGAGGATCGGCTGTACGCCGAGCAGCGTCGCCAGCACGCCGGGCGTAATACCCTGTTCCAGCGCCAGCAGATAGCAGATTTGATAGCTGCCGATCATCAACACGCCAATCAGCGCGACGCGCCGGCGGGTGCCGGGAGCGGGCAGGCACTGGCGCTGCCACAGGCCGATGGCCAACAGCACCGCCAGTGCGATGGCGCAGCGGAAGAACAGGAAAGCGAAGGCGGAAGCGTGCTCCAACCCCCAACGGGAGAAGATCGCGCCGCTGCTCCAAAGCAGGACGAACAGCGTAGCCAGGCCGGCATTGGCCCAGAGAGAAGGTAATCGCATATCAATTTCACCTGTCGTGAAAATTACAGGCTCCGGCGCGCGCGGCGGTCTACGCCTGAACGCAACAGATCAATAAGCCGGAGGTAAAAAGTCGGTTTGGCTTAGCGCACAACCACAATGCGTGGTGGGTAAGCGGCAACCGCTGAAACGACAGAGGAAACGGCGGGTGGGGCGGAGGAAGCACACAGCAAAACGACGGCCGGAACGGTCGCGTCTGTCGGATCTGTACTGTGCGCTAGGTAGGTCATGTGAGTTCCTGAAAACAGGGAATGAAACCAATCGCTTCAAACATAACCAAGTTCAGCGGGGCGTGCAATCGGAAATCATCATGATTTTAATGATAATGAAAATCATTATCATTAATTGAAGGGTGTGCTATGTTGTTTTGGCCGCGCAGTGTTGATGCAGGGGCGCGGCTTGGTCCCTCCTCGGTTCACGCAACGCGTGCGGCAAAAGACGTTGCGATTCGCTTTTGCAGAAGGCGCGTAATCGTGGTAAAAATATTGATATGTTATAATATAACAATTGATGCGTGATGAATTCAGTTCGCAACATCCTCCACGTTGATGGAGTTAGCCTGACCGGCCACGGCGGGGCATTGATACTCGACAACATCCATTTCGCGCTGCGCGCCGGTGAGAAGCTGGCGGTGATCGGTCCTAACGGCAGCGGCAAGTCCAGCCTGCTGCGTGCCCTGATCGGCGAAACGCGGCCGGACAGCGGCGGCATTCACTGGCGAGGGCGGGCCTTGTCCGAGTGGCCGGCGGCGGAACGCGCCAAAAGCATCGCCTTTCTGGCGCAAAACGATTCGCCGGATTTGCGGCTGTCGGTTGAGGACTACGTGGCGTTGGGCCGTTTACCGCATGGCGCACGCTCTGCGGCGGGAAAACGCATCGTTGACGAAGCCATCGGGGAAACCGGGCTGGCGCCGCTCAGGCACCATCCGCTAGGGCGGCTCTCGGGCGGCCAGCGTCAGCGCGCCGCGCTGGCCCGGGCGTTGGCGCAGTCTCCCGATCTGTTGTTGCTGGATGAACCGACCAATCACCTCGATCCGCCTGGGCGCGCGGCGCTGCTGTCGTTAGTGAAAAATAAAGACATTGCCGTGATTGCGGTGCTGCACGATTTGCCCGTGGCAGAGGCGTTTGCCGATCGGATCCTGGTGCTGAACGAAAGCCGCCAGGTAGCCTGTGGTACGCCCGAGGCGGTGTTACAGACTTCGGTGATTTTGCCGGTGTTCGGCATGAACAGTTTCAAGGTGGCGCATCCCGTCAGCGGGAAAACGCTGCGCATTTTTGACGTTCCCCATTGCGCTTGATCAACCAGAGAGAAACATGAACGCACGCGTATTCATCCTGCTTCTGTTGCTGGCCGCCAGGTCGGCGGCGGCCGAACATTTTCCCGTCACCGTAGAAAGCTGCGGTGTGCCGGTCACCTTCAACCAGGCGCCGCAGCGCGCCGTCATCAACGACATCAACATGGCCGAGATGGCTTTTGCACTGCATTTGCAGGATCGCATTGTCGGGCTGACCGGCATCACCGGCTGGTACAAACTGACGCCCGACTTCAAGGCCGCGATGGGCGCCATTCCCGAACTGGCGCCGAAATATCCCGCTTTGGAAACGCTGCTGGCGGTTCAGCCGGATTTCTTTTTCGCCGGCTGGAATTACGGCATGAAGATCGGCGGCGACGTCACGCCGGAGAAGCTCGCCCCGTTCGGCATCAAAACGCTGGTGCTGAGCGAGAGCTGCGTACAGGCCGGCGGGCGGCCGCAGAAGGCCGATATGAATCTGCTGTATGACGATGAGCTGAAGCTCGGCAAGATTTTCGGCAAGCGGCAAGAGGCCACCGCGCTGGTTGAGGGTTGGAAGCGCCGGTTGGCTGCGCTGCCCGCCAGGCCGGCGGGCCAGGCGCCGCTCAAGGTGTTCGTCTATGACTCGGGGGAGGAGAAGCCTTTCACCAGCGGCAAATACGCTATGCCGACGGCGATCGTCGAAGCGGCGGGCGGCCGCAACGTGATGGACGGCTTGCCGGCGAGCTGGACGACGGCGTCCTGGGAGGCGGTAGCGGCGGCCGAGCCCGACTTCATTATTCTGCTGGATTACCAGACCGGATCGGGTGCCGATGCGCTGCGGCGCTTCCTCGAGTCCCACCCGTTGATGAAATTAACGCCTGCCGTACGGCACCACCGCTATCTGAAACTGCAGTATGCGGAGCTGACGCCGGGGCCGGCCAACATCGGCGCGGTGGAAAAGCTGGCGCGGGCGCTGTACGCGCCGGAGGCTGAATGAACTCGCCGACCCGGCGGTTTATGCTGCTCGCGCCGTTGGCGCTGTCGGTATTGTGCGGGTTAATGGTCTGGAGCCTGCAGTTGGGCAGCGTCGTGCTGTCATGGCGGCAGACGATGGCGGCATTGGGGCTTTCATCGGCGCCCCTCTCCGGCATGCTGGACACTATTGTCGTGCAACTGCGGGTGCCCAGAGCCTTGCTGGCGGCCTTGACCGGCGCCGGGCTGGCGATGACCGGCGCGCTGCTGCAGACCACCACGCGCAATGAGCTGGCCGATCCTTTTTTGTTTGGTCTCTCCTCCGGCGCTTCCGCCGGCGCGGTGCTGGTCATCACGCGCTTCGGCGACGCGCTGGGCGCGCTGACGTTGCCGCTGTCCGCCTTCGCCGGCGGCGTTTTGTCTGCCTTGGCGGTGATGATCCTGTTTCGCGTCGGCCGGGTCAGGCGCGCCGAGCAGCTGATCGTCTGCGGCCTGGCGGTCTCGTTTTTGTTCAGCGCGCTCACCAGCTACCTGGTGTTTTCCGGCGATCAGCGGGCGGCCGGTTCGGTGTTGTTCTGGTCGCTCGGCGGGCTGGGGCTGGCGCGTTGGGATAATCTGTCCATTCCGCTGGCGAGTTTCGTGCTGCTGGCCGGGTTTACGGCGCTGCGTTGGCGGGCGCTGGACGCGCTGCTGGCGGGCGAGCAAACCGCCCATTCGATGGGGGTCAACGTGGCGCGCCTGCGCACCGAGACCTTTCTGTGCTGCGCACTGTCCACGGCGTTTCTCGTTTCGCTGACGGGCGTGATCGGCTTTGTCGGGCTGATGGTGCCCTATCTGGCCCGGCGCCTGGTGGGCGTGCGCCACCGTTTGGCCGTGCCGATGTGCGGCCTGCTGGGGGCGACGCTGCTGATCGGCGGCGACATGCTCAGCCGCAGTCTGATCCCCAATCAGGAGCTGCCCATCGGCATCATTACGGCGGGGCTGGGGGGCGCGTTCATCGTCTCCTTGCTGCTGCGCGCGGAACGATGAACGCGCACCCTGCGAAGATAAAGTCGTCTATCAAAAGCCCGCGCCGGGTGCGGCGGCGGGCCTATCGGGCGGTCTTAGCGGGGGCCTTCGGCCCAGCCTTTACGTTTGCTGGTTTTGCCGATGCCGGGGTTGAAGCTGTTGGTCGGATCGGCGGTGCGGTAGAACGCCTGCAGATCCGCCTTGGCGTGGTACAGGTGGCCGACGTTATGCTCCGCGGGGTACTCGGCGCCGCGCCGGTTAAGGATCTCGAGCATCTTTTCCTTTAGCGCGTGGCTGTCGACGCCCTTTTTCACCACGTAGTCCTGATGGAAGACGTGGCACATAAAGTGGCCGTAATACAGCTTATGCACCAGTTGGCTGTCAATCTCCGGCGGCAGGGTTTCGAACCAGTCGGTGTCGTTGCGGCGCAGGGCGATATCCAGCGCCAGAATATCCTCCACCTTGTCGGCGTGCACCGCATGGTAGCGCACGGCGGCGCCGGCGGCGGCGAAGCGGTGCAGGAAGGCCTTTTTGCCTTCGTCAGGCGTGCAGGCGAAGAAAGCGCCTTCGGCCTGGGCGAAGTACTCGGTCAGGTAGCGCTGCGCTTCGTCTACGCCGGGGCCGGCCATCTTCAGCAGCAGGTGATGTTCGAAACGTTCGCGGTATTCCTTCATGCGCTTCGGCAGGTGGCTCGGCGCCAGATGGCTCAGGCCCTGCATCAGCCGATCGGTCAGGTTGTGTGGCAGCAGCGGCAGCTTGTTGAGGCTGGCGTCCATACGGCCTTTCAGGGTGAAGAAGCGCGGCATCTGATCGGTGCCGAGCTTGTCGATCATCATGAAGGTGTCTTTGCCGTACACCTCGGCGATGTCGAAGATATCGCGGTGCATGTACTCACCGGCCACCGGCAGGTTTTCGAACTGGCTCAGCATGTGGCGGCGCAGTTCGGTCAGCACCGCGGTGTCGTTGGTGCCGATATAGAACACCTGCTCTTTGCCTTCTTTCTCGAAGGTGTCGAGCCGCACCGCGAACACCGCCAGCTTGCCGGCGCAGCCGGAGGCCTCGTACAGGCGGCGTTTGTCGGCGTTGAAGCGGGAAGGGGTGTCGGCATCGACGTCGCGCACCCGGCTGGCGTACTCGTTATCCGAGGCGCGCAGCTCGCCGTATTCGACGTCTGTCGGGCGATAGTCGCCTTTTTCCAGCCGGGTGAGGATCTCTTCCGGCGTGTCGCCGAGGCGGATGCCCAAATGGTTCACCAGGCGCAGCTGGCCGTCTTCCCCTAGCTGGGCGTACAGCGCCATTTCGGTGTAGGCCGGGCCGCGTTTCACCAGCGAGCCGCCGGAGTTGTTGCACACGCCGCCGATCACCGAGGCGCCGATGCAGGAGGAACCGATCACCGAATGCGGTTCGCGGCCGTAGGGCTTGAGCAATTTCTCGAGGTGGTGCAGGGTGCTGCCGGGGAAGCCGACCACCTGCTTGCCGTTGTCCAGCACCTGAATATGGTCGAGGCGCAGGGTGCTGACGATGACGATGTCGCGGTCATAGTCGTTGCCGCTGGGGGTCGATCCTTCGGTCAGGCCGGTATTGGCGGCCTGCATGATGACGATTTTGTCGGCGGCCACGCAGGCCTGCAAAATGCGCCACAGCTGCAGCAGGCTGGTGGGAAACGCCACCGCCAGCGCCTGGCCTTCGCCGGAGCGGAACCCCTTGCGATACCGCTCGGTGTTGCGATCGCCGGTCAACAGCTGCGGGCCGCCGACGATGTCTTTAAGCTGGTTGATAAATGCCTGATTGCCTGACTGCATGCTGCCTGTCTCCCTGTCATCCCCGTTGCTTTAACCGCGGCGCCGGAGTGCCACATATAAGCTAAGAGGCTATCAATTAAATAACTTATTAAGCTATCAGCTTGCCAGGCTAATGGCTTGCGGGTTTAGTAGCGTTCGGCGTAGCCGGCCCGGCGCTCTTCGTCGCGCAGCGTCAGGATCTCCACGCCGTCGGCGGTGACCGCCACGGTGTGTTCCCACTGTGCCGACAGTTTTTTGTCGCGCGTCACCACCGTCCAGCCGTCTTTCTTCTGCTTGATGCGGCGGTCGCCCTGGTTGATCATCGGCTCGATGGTGAACACCATGCCTTCCTGCAGCACCATACCGCTGCCGGGTTGACCGTAGTGCAATACCGCCGGCTCTTCATGCATATCGCGGCCGATGCCGTGGCCGCAATACTCCCGCACGATGCTGTAGCCGGCCTGCTCGGCGTGCCGCTGGACGGCATGGCCGATATCGCCCAGGGTGGCACCCGGTTTTACCGCGCGAATGCCCTGCCACATCGATTCATAGACGTTGTTCACCAGCCGTTTGGCCAGCGGCGTCACCTGGCCGACGCAGTACATCTTGCTGGAGTCGGCGATATAGCCGCCGTTTTCCAGCGTGATGTCTACGTTGATAATCATGCCGGAACGCAGGATTTTGCTGGCCGACGGCACCCCGTGGCACACCACATCGTCGATTGAGGTGTTGAGCACATAGGGGAAATCATACTGCCCTTTGCTGGCCGGGCGCGACTTCAGCTCTTCGACGATAAACGCCTCGGCGCGGTCGTTGATCTCCATGGTGGAGATGCCTTCGACGATGACCTCATCGAGCATAGCAAACACTTTCGCCAGCAGGGCGCCGGAGTGGCGCATTTTGGCAATCTCTTCCGGCGTTTTAATCACAATCTGTTTCACCCGACAATCTCCTTCAGCGTCAGCGCGTTATCTTTCATCATCTTTTTTACCAGCTGCGGGTAGGTCAGTTCCGGATGGAACTCCGCCAGCATACCGATCTTGATCCAGTATTCGGCCTGCGCGTTGATCGAACGCGTCATGGTCAGGCTGGCGAGGCGCAGATCGTCATGCAGCGCGTCTGAAATTTTTACGATGCCCATCGGCGTCTCCCTAAGTGAACGATATACGAAGTGTATACGTTTAGGATGGTGGCGATGTGGCATTCTGTGGCGTAAGAAGATTCTGGCAACAACGATTGCCGCCGCCAGACAATGCGTTTATTGTGATGAACGACTTTTTTGCCATGATTTTTCAGAAGGATTTAAGGCGTGACTAAACTACGTGTTGGGGTGATTTTTGGCGGTAAATCGGCGGAGCATGAGGTGTCGCTGCAGTCGGCCAAAAACATTGTGGATGCAATCGACAAAGAGAAGTTTGACGTCACGCTGCTGGGGATCGACAAACAGGGGCAGTGGCACATCAACGACGCCTCCAACTACCTGCTCAACGCCGAGAACCCGGCGCTGATCGCGCTGAACCGCTCGAACAAGAACGTGGCGCTGATCCCGGGCCAGGAAAAACAGCAGCTGATCGAAGCGGGCAGCGCCGGCGCGCTGGGCCAACTGGACGTTATTTTCCCGATCGTGCACGGCACGCTGGGGGAGGACGGCTCGCTGCAGGGGCTGCTGCGCATGGCCAATATGCCGTTCGTCGGCGCCGGCGTGCTCGGCTCGGCGGTCAGCATGGATAAAGACGTGACCAAGCGCCTGCTGCGCGATGCCGGGCTTGCGGTGGCGCCGTTCGTCACCCTGACGCGCGCCAACCGCGCCGGATTTACGTTTGAGCAATTGAGCGAGCGCCTCGGCCTGCCGCTGTTCGTCAAGCCGGCCAACCAGGGCTCCTCGGTCGGGGTCAGCAAGGTGGAAAACCGCGCCGAGTTCGACGCGGCGGTATCGCTGGCCTTCAGCTTCGATCACAAGGTGCTGGTGGAGTCAGCGATCGTTGGCCGCGAGATCGAGTGCGCGGTGCTGGGCAACGACGATCCGCAGGCCAGCGTGTGCGGCGAGATCGTGCTGAGCGACGCCTTCTATTCTTACGACACCAAATACATCAATGAGCAGGGCGCTCAGGTGGTGGTGCCGGCGGCAATCGCGCCGGAAGTGAGTGACCACATCCGTGAGGTGGCGCTGAAGGCGTTCCGCGCGCTGGAGTGCTTCGGGCTGGCGCGGGTGGATGTGTTCCTGACGCCGGACAACCAGGTGGTGATCAACGAAATTAACACGCTGCCGGGCTTCACCAATATTAGCATGTATCCCAAGCTGTGGGCCGCCAGCGGCGTCAGCTATCAGGCGCTGATCACGAGCCTGATCGAATTGGCGCTGGAACGCCACCAGCAGGATCGTGCGCTGAACAGTTCGGTATTCGATCGCTAAACGTGGGAGGGGGCGGCGGTGCCGCCCCCGTCCATCACTTCACCGTCACGTCGATATCGCCGAAATACTTCTTCGACAGCGCCGTCACCGTGCCTTGCTGTTTCACTTTGGCGATGGCGGCATCCAGTTTCTTCTTCAGCGCCTCATCCCCTTTGCGCAGGCCGAAGGCGATGCCTTCACCGAGGATCTTGTCGTCGCGCACCGCCTCGCCGACGAAGGCGAAGCCTTTGCCGTCCGGCTGCGACAGGAAGCCGCTTTGCCCCGACGGCGCCATCACCAGCGTGGCGTCGAGCCGACCGGCCGCCAGATCCAGATAAACCTGATTCTGATCCTGGTAAGACACCACGTCCACGCCCGCCGGCGCCCAATGGGTTTTGGCGTAAATCTCCTGAATCGATCCTTGCAGCACGCCCACGTGTTTGCCCGCCAGCGATTTGGCGTCCGGCAGCAGGCCGCTGTCGGCCTTGGCGATCAGGCGGTTCGGCACCTGATAGATGGCGTCGGTAAAGGCGATCGCCTGACGCCGCTGTTCGGTCACGTTCATCGCCGAGTTGATGGCGTCGAACTTGCGCGCCTGCAGCGCCGGGATCAGGCTGTCGAACGAGGTTTCCACCCAGCTGCATTTCAACTGCGCGGCGGCGCACACCGCGTCGCCCAGTTCGATGTCGAACCCTTCCAGTTTGCCGCTGGCGGATTTGGATTCGAACGGCGGATACAGCGCTTCCAGGCCGAAGCGCAGGCTGTTTTCCGCCGCCAGCGAAGTGCCGGCGGCCAGCAGGCATCCGGCGGCGAACAGCGTTTTCAGTGCTTTCATAGGCAGTGCCCCTTTCCCATGGTCGGACAAAAAATTACGCCTGGCTCAGGCGGCGCGCGCCTTCCAGCAGGGTCTCGTTATCTTTGGAAAAACTCAGCCGGATTAGGCCGGTATTGGTGCCGTCGCTGTAGAACGCCGACAGCGGGATCGTCGCCACCTTCGCTTCGCGGATCAAGCGTACGGCGAAATCATTGTCGCTTTCGTGACTGAAGCCGCTAAAGCGGGCCAGCATGAAGAAGCTGCCGCGGCTGGGCAGCAGCTCAAAGCGCGAATCCTGCAAGGCGCTGGCCAGCAGATCGCGCTTTTGTTGGTAAAACGCCGCCAGCCCCAGGTAGCTCTGCGGGTTGGCGAGCGCGGCGGCGAAGGCGTGTTGCATCGGCGTATCGGCGGAGAACACCATAAATTGGTGCACCTTGCGGATCTCGTCCATCAGCGCCGCCGGCGCCAGACAGTAGCCGACGCGCCAGCCGGTGACGTGGTAGGTTTTACCGAACGACGACACGATCACGCTGCGTTCCGCCAGCTGCGGATAGCGCGCCATGCTGTGGTGAATTTCGCCGTCGAACACCACGTGTTCGTAGACCTCGTCGGACAGGATCACGATGTCGGTGTCGCGGGTCAGGGCGGTCAGGCGTTCGATGTCGTGCTCGTCAAACACCGCGCCGGTCGGGTTGTGCGGCGTGTTGACGATGATCATGCGCGTTTTGCCGTTGATGGCGGCGGCCACTTCGTCCCAGTCGACGCGAAAATCCTGCAGCGACAGTTTGATCGCCACCGGCGTGGCGCCCTGCAGGCGCACGATCGGCGCATAGCTGTCGAACGCCGGTTCGAAATAGATCACCTCGTCGCCGGGATGCACCAGCGCGCTGATCGCCGAGTACAGCCCTTCGCTGGCGCTGGCGATCACCGTGATTTCTTCGTCGGCGTCATAGCGTGCGCCATACAATCGTTCAGCTTTTTCCGCCAGAGCAGCACGTAACGCCGCCACGCCGCTCATCGGCGCGTATTGGTTATGACCTGCGCGCATGGCTTGCGCCGTTGCCTCGATCAGCTGCGGGTCGCCGGCGAAGTTGGGCGCGCCCTGCGACAGATTGAGGGCCTGATGTTCGGCGCTGAGTTGGCCAATGACGGTGAAAATGGTGGTGCCGACGTCCGGCAGCTTCGAGCGGGATGAACAGGCGCTCTGCATGATGGGCTCCAGGCAAACAGGGAAGTGTTGAGCGATTAAGCATCAGCCGGCGTAGGCGGACAAGGGAAAGTTTGTCATACTTGCCATGCACTGCGATCATACCTAATCGAGGCCTGCTATGCCGATATCCCTGCCGTCGCTCGACGTGTTGAAAACCTTCGTGGTGGTGGCGCAACGCCTCAACTTTACCCATGCCGCCCGGGAGCTGCACCTGACGCAGGGGGCGGTCAGCCGGCAAATTCTCGGGCTGGAGCAGCGCCTGGGTTATCCGCTGTTCAGCCGCCAGGCGCGCGGTTTGGCGCTGACGCCGCAGGGCGCGCAGCTGCTGGCGCCGGTGCAGCAGGCGCTGGGGCTGCTGGACGAGGCGCTGACGCGGGCCGCCGCCCCGCCGGGGGCGCTGCGCGTCAAATGCCCGACCTGCGCGATGCGCTGGGTGCTGCCGCGTGTGATTCGCCTGCAGAATGAACGGCCGGACATGCATATCGAGCTGACCGCCTCGGTGTCGCACGGTCTGGATTTCAGCACCGAGCAGTTTGACGCCGCGGTGGTATTCGGCCGGCCACCGGGTAAAAAGCTGACCGCGCACCTGCTGTTCGACGAAATCCTCACGCCGGTCTGCACGCCGACGTTTCTGCCGCCGGCACCCCGGCTGGCGGATTTGACGGACAAAACCCTGCTGCATCCGACGCGCGATCGCCGCGACTGGCTGCGCTGGCTGAAGGCGGCGGGGGCCGATGCGCTGCCGTCCGGCAAGGCTCAGCATTTCGATACTCTCGATCTGGCGATGAGCGCCGCGCTGCAGGGGTTCGGCATCGCCATCGGCGATCTGTGCCTGCTGGAGGAGGATATTCAGGCGCGGCGCGTCGTCACGCCGTTCCCGCTCTGCGTCAGCAGCGGCGCGGCCTATTATCTGGTCTATCCTGAACGCGGGGCGCCGCCGCCGGCGTTGGCGCCGCTGATCGATTTTCTGACGGCGGAGGCCGCCGACAGCCGCGCCCGGCTGCAGAATTACCTGCCGATAACCTGTAATGCTTTGTAAACATTGCCGATGCGAATTCCCTTGGCGATGAAACAGAGTGTGGCAAACTGTTTCTTCACTCCGATTAAACCCCGCGGCGTTGGCAGCGGAAACACGCCTGAGATAAAACAAGATGAAATGGCTTTGTGTGGTGAGTATGTTGTCCGGTCTGGCCCTCAGCCCGGCTTTTGCGCAGGAAACGCCGATAATGCAGGGCATTCACGCACAGCAGCGCGACGCCTTCGTGTCCCATTTGATGAAGCAGATGACGCTGGAAGAGAAGATCGGCCAGCTGCGGCTGATCAGCGTCGGGCCGGATAACCCGAAAGAAGCGATCCGCGAGGGCATCCGCAAAGGGCAGATCGGCGCCATTTTCAATACCGTCACCCGCCCGGACATTCGGGTGATGCAGGATCAGGCGATGCAGCTCAGCCGCCTCAAAATTCCGTTGTTCTTCGCCTATGACGTGGTGCACGGCCAGCGCACCGTGTTCCCGATCAGCCTGGGGCTGGCGGCCAGCTTCGATCTGGAGGCCATTGCGCTCAGCGCCCGCGTGGCGGCGCAGGAGGCCAGCGATGACGGCCTCAACATGACCTTCGCGCCGATGGTCGATATCACCCGCGATCCGCGCTGGGGCCGGGTCTCCGAAGGCTTCGGCGAAGACACCTGGCTGGTGTCGAAAATCGCCAAAGTGATGGTCGACGGTTATCAAAACGGCGACCCGGCCAAGCCCGGTTCGGTGATGGCCAGCGTTAAGCACTTTGCGTTGTACGGCGCCGTCGAAGGCGGCCGCGATTACAACACCGTCGACATGAGCCCGCTGCGCATGTATCAGGACTACCTGCCGCCTTACAAAGCGGCGGTGGATGCCGGCAGCGGCGGGGTGATGGTGTCGCTCAACTCGGTGAACTGCGTGCCGGCCACCGCCAATCCGTGGCTGCTGAAAGACCTGCTGCGCGACCAGTGGGGCTTTAAAGGCATCACCATCAGCGACCACGGCGCAATTAAAGAACTGATTAAACACGGCGTGGCCGCCGACGCGCGCGACGCGGTACGCCTGGCAATCACCTCCGGCGTCGACATGAGCATGAGCGACGAGTTTTACGACAAATACCTGCCGGGTCTGGTGAAAGACGGGCTGGTGCCTGAAAGCGATATCGATCGCGCCTGCCGCGACGTGCTGAACACCAAGTACGACATGGGGCTGTTCACCGATCCGTATGTGCATCTGGGCCCGGCGGGTTCCGACCCGCAGGACACCAACGCCGAAAGCCGCCTGCACCGCGCCGAGGCGCGGGTGGTGGCACGCAAAACGATGGTGTTGCTGAAGAACGATAAGCAGACGCTGCCGCTGAGCAAGCAGGCGACCATCGCGTTGGTCGGGCCGATGGCCGACAGCCAGCGCGACGTGATGGGCAGCTGGTCGGCCGCCGGAGTGGTCAAGCAGTCGGTGACCCTGCGCGAAGGGTTGGAGCGGGCGGTGGGCGACAAGGCGCGCATTCTTTACGCCAAGGGCGCCAACGTCACGCAGGATAAAGGCATTATCGACTACCTGAACGAGTACGAGCCGGCGGTGGCGTTCGACACCCGTTCGCCGCAGCAGATGATCGACGAAGCGGTACAGGCGGCGAACAAGGCCGACGTGGTCGTGGCGGTGGTGGGGGAATCGCAGGGCATGGCGCATGAGGCCTCCAGCCGCGCTGACATCACGATCCCGCAGAGCCAGCGCGATCTGATCGCCGCGCTGAAAGCCACCGGCAAGCCGCTGGTGCTGGTGCTGATGAACGGCCGGCCGTTGGCGCTGAGCTGGGAGAGCGAGCAGGCGGACGCGATGCTGGAAACCTGGTACAGCGGCACCGAGGGCGGCAACGCAGTGGCGGACGTGCTGTTCGGCGACTACAACCCGTCGGGCAAGCTGCCGATGACCTTCCCGCGCTCGGTCGGCCAGATCCCGATGTACTACAACTACCTGAACACCGGCCGCCCGTTCGGCAAGGAGAATCCGGGCAAGTACACCTCGCGCTACTTCGATTCGCCGAACGGCCCGCTGTATCCGTTCGGTTACGGCCTGAGCTATACCACCTTCAGCCTGTCGGATCTGAAACTGTCCAGCCCGACGATGGCGCGCAACGGCAAGCTAACCGCCAGCGTCACGCTGAAAAATACCGGCAAGTACGACGGCGCCACGGTGGTGCAGCTGTATCTGCAGGACGTGACCGCCTCGGTCAGCCGGCCGGTAAAAGAGCTGCGCAACTTCAAGAAAGTGACGCTGAAGGCCGGCCAGTCGCAGCAGGTTGAGCTGCCGATTAGCGAAGACGATCTGAAGTTCTACAACGCCAGCCTGAAATGGGGGGCGGAGCCGGGCAAATTCAACGTGTTCGTCGGCCTGGACTCCGACAACGTGCAGGCGCACAGTTTTACGCTGAAGTAACCCTGTCCCCCTCGTTCGCCGCGCTGAGCGAGGGGGTATCCATTCCCGCTAACGTCATCGGAGCTTGCCTCATGAAACGCTATCTGGACTGCAGCGCCAGCGATCTGGCCGATATCGGCAAAGCCGACCTGCTCTATGCCATCCGCGCCAGCGAAGGGCGCATCTTGGTCAGCGAAACCATCGCGGTCACTCAGCCGCTGCTCAATAACGTCACCAACGCCGAACTGGCGGCCAGCCAGGGCGCCGACCTGCTGCTGCTGAACCTGTTCGACGTTGACCATCCGCACATCGCGGGCCTGCCCGCCGACGTGCCGCCTCAGGAGGCGCTGCGCACGCTGCAGCGCCTGACCGGGCGGGTGATCGGGGTGAATCTGGAGGCCGTCGATCCGGCCTTCGCCACCGAACATAACGATTTCTGGCAGATGACGGCGGGGCGCGCCGCCACCGCCGAGAATGCCCGCAAGCTGTATCAGCTCGGCGCGCGCATGCTGGTGCTGACCGGCAACCCGAACAACGGCGTCAGCAATCAGGCGATCGCCGTCGCGCTGAAAGCGATTCGCGATGAAGTGGGCGACGAGATGGTGCTGGTGACCGGCAAGATGCACGGGGCCGGTATCGTGCGCGAAAGCGGCAGCCAGCTGATCGGTGAGCAGGACATCGCGCTGTTCGTGGAGAACGGTGCGGACATCGTGCTGTTGCCGGCGCCGGGCACCATTCCCGGCATGTCGCAGGAGAAAGTGGCGGCACTGATCAATTTTGCCCAGCGGCAAGGTGCGCTGGCGATGACGGCGATCGGCACCTCGCAAGAGGGGGCCGACGTGCAGACCGTGCGGCAGATTGCGCTGATGAGCAAAATGGCCGGGGCGGATCTGCACCATATCGGCGATACCGGCTATCTGGGGCTGGCGCTGCCGGAAAACATCTTCGCTTACAGCGTGGCGATTCGCGGCGTGCGCCACACCTACAGCCGCATGGCGCGCTCGGTGAACCGCTAAGCCTGGGGTTTTTGCGCCGTCACGATGCTGAAATAGCCGAGCGACGGCAGCACCTGAGCAGGCCCGAAGCCGACGTCGTGCAGCAGGTCGCCGATTTCCCTGCCGGAGTATTGGCGGCCCTGCGTCCATCCCATCATCATCAGGCTGTACCCCGCGGCGGCAGGCGGCCCGTCGCCGTCATCGTTGTACAGCACTTCGTGGATCACGATCCTGCCCCCGGGCGGGAGGGCCGCATAGCTCTTTTGCGCCAGGAAGCGGTTCTTGTCCATCGGCCAGTCGTGGAAAATATTGGAGTACAGGTGCAGATCCGCAGCCGGGTAGGGATCGCGCCACATATCGCCGCTGTGGGTGCCGATGCGCTGGCTGAGACCGTAATGGCGCGCGTAGTCGGCGGCGAGCGGGCACACCTCCGGCAGATCGAACACGGTGCAGGTCAACGTCGGCCAGTGGGCCGCCAGGCTGATGGCATGGGCGCCGGAGGCGCCGCCGATATCCAGCGCCGCGCGGCAGGCGCCGAGGGGTAACAGCGCCGGCCAAACGCTGGCCGAGCCCATGCTCAGGCTGTGCATGGCGTGGGTAAACCGCCGCATTCTATCGGCGTCGAGCGTATGGGTTTCAAACAGCTCCTGCTCGCCGTACGCCTGCGAGGTATTTTTTCTGATGGCGTTTTCCAGGTTTTTCAGCGAGAAAATTTCGCTGTTTTCAATCATCAAATCCCAGAAGTAGCCGAAATAATGCGGGTTGTTTTTTAACAAAAAGGTTTCCGCTTCCGGCGTGAGAGAGAATGTTTCACCGTCTCTGTCTATCAATTTCAATGCCAATAACGCCATGACCAACGTTTCCGCCGGGCGTCTTTCCACATTGGCCTGAGTGCATATATCGGTCAGGTTACGGGGGTGCAAAGCAATAAATTCAAAGATGCCCAGGCGATGCGCGATAAGCACCGCCGGATAGAGATATAAATTCATCGTGATATCGAGAATGGTTTTGTCGTCGCATTGCGGCGGCCGGACGGAATGGTTCATGTGAATCCCCTCCCACTAAGGCATGGCGCGTCTTAACAGGCTATGTCACGCCTGTGATTTTAGCAAAGGGTGGGAGCGCGATTGACCGCAGGCCAACGCTTCCGTTGCAAATAATTCCTGGGTGAGATTATTTTTAATATGAATTGAGCGCGGCCAATATCGAGCGTGAAAAAATGATACCGGGCGGAGGTCATTACCCTATCGTGCGTTTTTATTTTATTGGGGGTTAACTTAATCACAGTTATTAACGCGTTAGGGTTGTGCTAATCTAGGCCGCCGTTATACCGTAGCGGTGTTCACATTCTTTTTGTGAATAATTAAAACTTAACTATTTCATTATTAAAACGAGTTAACAATGAAAAAAAGCATTCTGACCGGCATGATTGCCGCGACTCTGGGCCTGTTCAACACCGCTAACGCTGAAGGGATGGATCCTGCCGCATTAAAAAACGTTTATGACATCACGCGCAATACCGCCGGGCTGATGTCTTACTGCGTCGATAAAGGCTTCCTGAAAGCCGACAGCATCGACAACGCCAAGAAAATGGTGGCCTACGTGGCGGCTATTCCCGGCGGCGTCGACACCCGCGACGGCGACAAGCGCGAAGCGATGGGCCGTGAAGGCAATGTGCTGAACGACGACGGCAAAGTGGTTGCGTTGGAAAAAGAAGCGCCGCAGGGGCTGCAGGCATGGTGCCAGCAGGCTGACGAAGGGATCCGCCAGGGGCTGACGTCTATCGGTCAATAAGCGCCGGTGAAGAGAATCTCCGGGCCAGGCGGCCCGGGGAATCTTACCAGAACAGCGGGGTGGTGTTTTCAGCCAGAAACGCCAGCAGGGTTTCGTTGACCGCCGCCGGATTTTCCTTGTTGCTGATATGCCCGGCGTTGGGGATCAGCACATGTTGACAGCCGAGAAGATCGGCCATGCGCTGGCCTTCCGCCTGCGGGCGCGGTTTATCCTGCGCGCCGGTGATGACGATGCTGGCGGCGGTGATGTTTTCCAGCAGCGGCAGCTTGTCGGGGCGACCGAAGATCATCCGGCCCAGTGGCACGATGCTCTCGCGCAGGCGAGCGGCGGGCAGGCTTTGCAGATGGGCCAGCAGTGGCTGCGACAACGCATCGGGCACCTCGTCGGAATAAAACTGCGCGGCGATATATTCCAGCAGCGGCGAAGTGATGGTGCCGGCCTGTTCAACGGCGGCCAGCATGCCCATATAGCGCTGCCGCGCCTCCGGCGTTTCGTCGCCCAGGTAGCTGTCCATCAGCGCCAGCACCTTGACCCGTTCCGGCGCCAGCGCCGCCAGTTCGGCGCCCCACATGCCGCCGACGGACAGGCCGACGATGCCGAACTCTTCAATATCCAAATGATCCATCAGCGCCAGATGGTCGGCGGCGATATCCGACAGGCTGTTACGCCCGGCCGGCAGCGCCGGTGAGTCGCCGTGGCCCCAGAGATCCGGCACGATCAGGCGATAGCGTTTCGCCAGCGCTTCGAACTGCGGCGCCCACATGTTCAGATCGAACAGATAGCTGTGGCCCAACAGCAACGGAAAGCCTGAGCCCACGTCGAGATAATGCAGGGATTTGCCCATCGTTGGCATCTTATCGGTTCCTTATATAAAGAGAGTCCGGCTGCTTATATCACACTCATATTCAACCTGCGGTATTAATTTACCTTAAATTACTTAGGTAAACCCTTATTTTTAATTTCTCTTGATAACAAGACGTCAATGAAAGGTGATGCTAAGGATAATATTCTGGTGACGATAAGAGCCTTGGTTTATGCTGGCGCTCCTTTCAAGATGGAATAAGTAAACAGGGAGTCACGATGAAAAGACTTTTCAGACTATTAATTATTTTGCTTGTCATTTTGCTGCTGGCGGCGGTGCTGTGGTGGTTCTTCGGGCGTGGTAATCCGAATGCGCTGTGGCAAATCGTCAGCCAACAGTGCGTGCCCAATCAGCAGCAGAACAACGATCCGGCGCCCTGCTTAAAGGTTGATTTAACCGAGGGTTATGTGCTGTTCAAGGACAGTAAAGGCCCCTATCACGATCTGGTGATGCCAACCGAAAAGGTCAGCGGCATCGAGAGCCCGGCATTGCAGACGGAGCACGCGCCGCCTTATTTCGCCCAGGCCTGGAATAACCGTGAACATATATCCGGCGAGCTGGGTAAACCGCTAAAAGATGCATGGCTTTCTCTGGCGGTCAATTCGAAATATGGTCGCTCTCAGAATCAGCTGCATATTCACGTTGCCTGCCTGCGTCAGGATGTCTATAACGCGCTGGGGCAGCAGGCGGAGCAATTAGATCAACAGTGGCGCCCGCTGGCGGTGAAATTGGTCGGCCATCAATATCTGGCCAGAAAATTGGCGGGCACCGATTTAACCCAGGAAGATCCTTTCCGTTTACTGCACAACTATGTGGTCAAGCAGGGCGACAGCATCGGCAATTATGGCCTGGCGCTGGCGGTCAGCCCACAGGGCGAGATGCTGCTGTTGGCGAACCGTTTGAAGTTGACCGACCTGAACCTGGGCTCGGCCGGCGAAATTCAGGACTATCAGTGCGCGGTGGCGGGCAACTGAAGATGATGACAACCCGCCGGCTGCATTAGCCGCCGGCTGCCGTGCGGTCAGAGCTTCTTCAGCAGTTCCAGCAGCTGCGCTTCGCTTTTCTCCGCCAGCCCGTCGATCGCCAGCTTGATGATGTCGGAGCGGGTGATGCGCACGATGCCGCTGCGCGCCGCCTGGACGATCACCTCATCGATGGCTTCAATGTGGTTGTCCGTCAGGCTGACGGAGATCGCCTTGTAGGTGCGCTTGCGGCCGGCCGGTTTGGCTTCCGGCGCGGGCACCGCGACCGGCAGCGTGTGCGAGGTGGCGCTGTTGATGAATTCGTCTTCCGACATGCGGTGGGTGGGGGTGCGCTTCTTCACAGGATCACCTCTTTCACCAGGCATTCAATTTCGCTCTGCGCCTTTTCGTTGTTTGCCTCATGCACGGTGATGGCTTCGCCCCAGGCATCGCGATAAATCTTGCGGTCGCACAGGCGGTGGCTCACCAGCGTGAACTCCGGGTATTCGCTCAGCACCTGCGCCGCTTCGTTGGCTTCGTTGATGAAGATATTGGTCGGGCACATGTTCAGCACGATGTAGCCTTTGACCTTTTCGTTGTACTCCTGCGCGGTGGAGAACATCTCCGACAGATAGCCGACGGTGTCGAGATCCATCTGCGAAGGGCGCAGCGGCGAGAGGAACAGATCGGCGGCCAGCAGCCCGGAGCGCAGTTCGGCGCTGTCGCGGCCGGCGGTGTCGACGATCACGTAGTCGTAATGGCGATCCAGTTCCAGCAGCGTTTCCTTGATTTTGCCCGACGCTGCCACCACCGGAATGTGCGGCAGCCCTTCGACGTTCTGGCGGTCGTTGTACCAGGTCATGATCGATTTCTGGTCGTCGGCATCGACGATGATCGCCGTCTTGCCTTGCTTAAGAATCAGATACCCGGCGATATTCACCGCTTTCGTCGATTTGCCGACGCCGCCTTTTTGCGAGCCAATCAGGACAATCATGCTGCCATCTCTCAAGTTATTAAGCTGATAACTTATTAAGTTAATGTGCTTATTAGGTTGATAATCAAACAGGTTAACAAGAACAACTCGCGAACAATATGCACCAACTGCGGCGGCTTGCCAAGCCAGTATGTCGTTAACTGCGCAGCTTATTTTGCGCTGGATGGCCCGGATGGGTAAGTAGGAATTCTCTGGGAAGTGGCGATGCGGAGGCGGGTTTTGTTAATTTAACAGCTTAATAAGTTAGTGACCCATTAAGCTGTTGTCGACATTATTTCTTCATCATCGCCTTCAGGTTGGCGAACGGGTTGTGGGTGGCGACGCCGACATCTTTCTGTGCGTCTTCACCGGCCACCACCGTCGAACCGTATTGATCGGCTTCGGTGTATTTCGAGTGCTCGTGGTCGTGGCAATACAGGCACAGCATTTCCCAATTGCTGCCGTCTTCGGGGTTGTTGCTGTGATCGTGATCGATGTGGTGCACCGTCAGTTCGCGCAGGTTGGAATAAACGAACTCGCGCGAGCAGCGCCCGCACACCCAGGGGAACAGTTTCAGCGCTTTTTCGCGGTAGCCGGTTTCCAGCTTCGCATAGTTTTTGGGGATATAGGCCATGGTGGTCGTCCGTCGTGAATCACTATGCGGCAAATAATACCACATTGCGTGCGGCTACAACGTGCGGCTCATCCTGCCGCTAGCGAAACGTCTCCACCGCCCAGTCGATAAACGCCCGCAGTTTGCCGCTGAGGTGGCGGTTGGACGGGTAGACCACGTACATCTGCTCCGGCGGCGGCTGCCAGTCGTGCAGCAGGCTGACCAGCTCACCGCTGTCGAGGTGCGGCTGCGCCATAAAGCGATAGGTCTGGATGATGCCCAATCCGGCCAGGCTCGCCGCCAGCAGGGCGTTGCCTTCGTTGATGCTGACCGGATAGCGTTGCTGGATGGCGATCTCTTTGCCGCGCTCGACATAGCGTTGCGGGTGAATGCGGTCGTTGAGCGGGTGGCGATAGTGCACCATTGGAAAGCCCTGCTCCAGATCGCACGGGTGGCGCGGCGTGCCGTGGCGCGCCAGGTAGGCCGGGGTGGCGCAGCTCACCCAGTCCAGATCGAACAGGCGGCGGGCGATCAGGCTGGAGTCGGCCAGCGGGCCGCTGCGGATCACGCAGTCGGTGCTGTCGCTAATGAGATCGATAACGCGGTCGCCGACGCTCAGATCGATCTGTATCTGCGGGTAGCGCGCCAGAAAATCGGGCAGCGCGGGCAGCAGCAGCCGGCGCGCGGTGCCGCCGCCGGTGTCGATGCGCAATACGCCTTGCGGTGAGCTTTGCGATTCGGTCAGGCAGCCTTCCATCTGCTCCAAATCCGCCAGCCATTTCACCGTATTCTGGTAATAGCATTCGCCTTCGCGGGTGACCGACACGCTGCGGGTGGTGCGCTGAAACAGCTTGGTCTGCAGGTGATCTTCCAGGCTCTGGATCAGCTTGGTCACCGTGGCTTTCGGCATGCCCAGCGAATCGGCGGCGCGGGTAAAGCCGCCGGTTTCCACCACGCGGTTAAACACCCGGATGGCGAGTAGATGATGGTCCATAGGCTCTCAGCGCAACGCCCCGGCGGCGGCCGGGGCGCGTTTCTGCGGATAAATAATGATTAACACTGTTTAGCGCCAATCGCGCCGGAGCGCAAGCTGAGGCCGAACACCAACGCGGCGGAGAGGATCAGTGCGCCGCCGAACAGCATGGCGCTGCTGACGCCCTGCCAGTCCACCACCTCGCCGCCCAGCAGTGCGCCGGAGGCCAGTGCGATCTGCACCACGCATACCAGCAGCGCCTGGCCGGCTTCCGGCGCCTGCGGCACCGCGGCGAACATCCAGTTGGTGGCGCATACCGGCACCGCGCCGAAGGCCAGCCCCCAGACCATCACCATCAGTGTGGCGCCGCCAAGGCCGCTGAGCAGCGGCGAGACGATGAGGATGGCTGCCAGCATGGCGGCGATCAGGATGAAGGTGGCGCGCAGGCTGTATTCCCCCAGACGCTCGCCGAGGAAGGTGCCCAGCAGGCCGATGGCGCCATAGGCCAACAGCTGCAGCGAGATTGCCGACGGGCTAAGGACGAACACCTGTTGCAGCAGGGGCCGCAGATAGGTGTAGGCGGCGAAGTGGCCGATGAACAGCAGCACGATAGCGATCAGGCCGATGCGCGCCATCGGCAGGCGCAGCGGTAGCACCAGATCGCGCGGCGTGACCGGCCGGGAAGGCGGCACCGAGGTCAGCAAACGCAGCTGCGCCAGCAGTACGCCGACCGCCAATGCCGCACCGCCGAAGAAGGCGGCGCGCCAGCCGAACAGATCGCCGATCAGCGCCCCCGCCGGCACGCCGCACACCGCGCCGACCGAGATGCCGCTGAGGATCAGCGCGGTGGCGCGGCCCTGGTTGGCTTCCGGCACCAGATGGCGGCCGTAGTTGGCGGCGAACGACCAGAAGCCGCCGACGCAGATGCCCAGCAGTACGCGGCCCAGCAGCATCATCGGGAAGTTGACGGCCAGCGCCGCCACCAGGTTGGAGACGATCAGCAGCAGCGACAGTCCCAGCATCAGTAAACGCCGGTCCAGGCGGCCGGAAATCAGGCTTAATGCGGGGGCGGCCACCGCCGCTACGATGCCGGGCATGGTGACCATCAGCCCGGCGGTGCCGGTGCTGACGCCGAGCGAAGGGGCGATGTTGGTCAGCAGGCCGATCGGCAGAAACTCGGTGGTGACCATGACAAAACAGGCGACCGTCAGCGAGAAGATCGCCGGCCACGGGGATGATGCAGGTTTATCTTTATTATTCAGCATAATGCCGCTCGTCTTGGGTGAATGCGCAGGCCGCGCTCGGGGCGCGGTGTGACCGAAGTCACAATCTACGGCAGGCCGAAGCCGCGGATAAATCCGTTTGCGGTGGTTACACTGTTTCTGAGGGGAAACAATCGCCGGCGGCGGGTGAAAACGCGGCTTGCGCCGCGCTGAGGGGAAAGGAATAAAACGGCATAAGGTTATGACCGAATGCCGCGTGGCGTTCACAGCCCCGGCGCTTTCCACAGCGAAGTGGTCAGGCCGTTATCCACCAGCGTCAGCTGATCGGCGTAAACCTGCCGCCAGGTTTCTTTCTGTTCCTGATACAGCGCGTGGTGGGCCATGTCCGGCTGGTGTTCGCGTTCCCAGCGCACCAGGCGCTCGCCGGTTTCGGCCAGCGACTCGTACAGCCCGGCGCCGACGCCGGCGGCGATCGCACAGCCCAGCGCGGTGGCCTCTTTCACCACCGGCACCCGCACCGTCAAACCGGTGACGTCGCTGAGGATCTGGCTCCACAGCTTACCCTTGGCCCCGCCGCCGGCGAACACCAGCGAGCGCGCCTGTACGCCGGAGAAGGCGGCGATCTGCTCCAGGTTGCAGGCGGAGACGATGGCAGCGTTCTCTTCCAGCGCGCGGAACAGCGTCTGTTTGTTGCAGCGCTCCGGGTCGATCGACATATTGATGAACGACGGCGCCGCGTGGTACCAGGTTTTGAAATGCATGGCGTCGGAAAAGATCGGCATCACGCCGTAGGCGCCCGGCGGCACCCTGGCCGCCATCTCTTCCAGCAGGCTGTAGGCATCGACCCCCAGCCGCTCCGCCAGCAATTTTTCCTCCGCGCAGAAGGCATCGCGGAACCAGCGCATGGTCAGGCCGGTAAAGAAGCTGATGGATTCCGCCTGCGCCATGCCGGGAATGACGTGGGGGTTGATGCGAATGTTCATCTCCGGATCGATGGCCGGCTCCGGCAGGTTGACGATCTGCTGCCAGAAGGTGCCGCCGAGCACCGCCGTCTGCCCGGCGCGCACGATGCCGAGCCCCAGGCTGCCGAGCTGCACGTCGCCGCCGCCCATCACCACCGGGGTGCCGCGTAGCAGCCCGCTCTCCTGCGCCGCCTGTTCGGTGACGCGCCCCAGCACGCTGCCGGTCTCTTTCACCGGCGACAGCATATCGGCGCGCAGCCCGGCCATGTCGAGCAGCGCCGGGCACCAGTCGCGGCTGGTCAGATCCAGCATGCCGGTGGTGCCGGCGTTGGAAGGATCGACCGCCAGCTCGCCGCTGAGCATGTTGGCCAGCCAGTCGCTGATCATGGTCAGCGTCGCCGCCTGGCGGTAGATGTCCGGCCGATGGTGCGCCAGCCACAGCAGGCGCGGCATGGCGCTCAGCGCCAGCGTCTGGCCGGAGTATTGATACACCTCGCGTTCGAAGCCGTGGTTGTGCAGCTCTTTCAGCTCGCTGACTTCGTGGCTGGCGCGCGCATCGACGTTGGCGCAGGCCCAGATCGGCACGCCGTTGCGGTCGTACAGAACGATGCCTTCACGCATCGAGCAGCAGGCCACCGCGCGTATCGCCTGCGCCGTCAGCCCGGCACGCTGCAAGGCCTGGCGAATGCACTGGCAGGCCAGCTGCCAGTTGCGGCTGAGGTCAAACTCCATCGAGCCGGGCACGCCCGGCACCGCCAGGTGTTGCCACTCCGCCTGGCCGTGCGCGATCTGGTTGCCCGCCATATCGAAGATCACCGCGCGAATGCTGCCCGTTCCTGCGTCCAGCGCCATCAAGTAGTTATCCATAGCCTATGCTCTCAGGGGGAGGAGTGTTAACTATAGATGCCGCCGCCTTACCCCGCCGGGGGAGGAGTGGGCGTCGCCGATGCGATTTGTGAGCCAGGCGGCAAAATTGCCGTTGCGGCGGGCAATCGACGGGAATAAACCTATGGTTGGAAAGAGTCATTTTGCGGTACGCCGTTTAAACAAGGAGTTGCCATGCACGTCACATTGGTTGAGATCAACGTTAAACAAGACAAAATCGACGAATTTATCGATGTTTTCCGCGCCAATCACCTGGGGGCAATCGAAGAGCCGGGCAACCTGCGCTTCGACGTGCTGCAGGACGAACAGATTCCGACGCGGTTTTACATCTACGAAGCCTATCGCGACGAGCAGGCGGTGGCGGCGCACAAGCAGACCCCGCACTACCTGCAGTGCGTGGAGAAGCTGGAAGCGCTGATGACCGGCCCGCGCAAGAAGACCACCTTTATCGGCCTGATGCCGGAATAATCGCCGGCGTTTGCCGGTGTCCATGCGCCCGGTTTGGTTGTAACCTGCAAGCTAAAGCGAATTTTCAATGGGATAAGCGGGGCGAGGATGACATTGCGCGATCGGCTGTTGGCGCTGTTGGTGGTGGTGATCTGGGGCGTGAATTTTGTCGTGATCAAGTTCGGTTTACAGGGCATGCCGCCGTTTCTGCTGGCCGGGATGCGTTTTTTGCTGGTGGCATTGCCGGCGATCTTCTTTATCCCGCGCCCGACGATCCCGTGGAAATGGCTGCTGCTGTACGGCATGACCATGAGCTTCGCGCAGTTCGCGTTTCTGTTCGTCGCCATCAAGGTGGGCATGCCGGCGGGGCTGGCTTCGCTGGTGCTGCAGGCGCAGGTGTTCTTCACCCTGCTGTTGGGTGTCGTGCTGATGGGCGAAAAGCTGCGCGTCAACCATTTTGTCGGCATCGCTATCGCCAGCGGCGGCATGCTGGTGCTTATGCAGGCCAGCCTGCATAAGCCGGGCAGCGGCGCGGTCCCCCTGGCGGGCCTGCTGCTGACGCTGGCGGCGGCGTTTTCCTGGGCGCTGGGCAACCTGACCAACAAGAAGATCCTGGCCGGTTTCCCGCAGCGTAATATTTTATCGCTGGTGGTGTGGAGCGCGCCGATCCCGGTCGTGCCGTTCCTGGCCTGCAGCTGGCTGTTCGACGGCCCGCAGGCGGTGCTGAGCAGCCTGAGCCATGTGCAGGTCGGCACCTGGCTGGCGGTTGCCTACCTGGCGTTCGCCGCCACGCTGTTCGGTTATTCAGTGTGGGGCAGCCTGCTGGGGCGCTATGAAACCTGGCGGGTTGCGCCGCTGACGCTGCTGGTACCGCTGGTCGGGCTGTTCGCCGCCTGGCTGCTGCTGGACGAAGCGCTGTCGCCGGCGCAGTTCGGCGGCGCATTGCTGGTGCTGGCCGGCATGGCGGTCAACACCTTCGGGCTGCCGCGCCGCCGGGCGGCGATCGCGCGTTAAACCGAACAGGGCAATTCTGTTCAATACGTTGTCGGCGGCGGTCGGCATTCTGGCGTCTGTGAATTCTTTCTCAGGTGCCCATCATGAATATCTACCTTTCCATGGCCGCGTTTGCGCTGGCGGCCTCCATCACCCCCGGCCCGGTCAACATCGTCGCATTGAGCGCCGGGGCGCAATTCGGCTTTAGCGCGACCCAGCGCCACGTGTTCGGCGCTACGCTGGGGTTTACCCTGTTGCTGGTGCTGCTGGGATTGGGCATGCACCAGCTGCTGACCCTGTGGCCGGCGCTGACCCGCTTGATTCAGTGGGCCGGCGTGGCCTTCCTGCTGTTTATGGCCTATCGGCTGGCGTTTGACGACGGCAGATTGGGCAACGGCGCGGCGCGGGCGCCTTCCTGTTGGTACGGCGCACTGATGCAATGGCTGAACCCCAAGGCGTGGCTGGCGTCGGTGGCCAGCCTCGGCGCCTTTGTCGGCGACGGTGACATCCGGCTGCTGTGGCAGTTCGCCGGGCTCTACTTCGTGATTTGCTATACCTCGGTGGCCTGCTGGGCCTATGTCGGCGCGATGCTGCGCGGCCTCCTCAGGCAGGCGCGCAACGTGCGGCGTTTCAACCGGACGATGGCGCTGCTGTTGGCGGCCAGCGCCTGCTATCTGCTGGCGGAGGGTTTTTGATACTGCCCCGGCGTGGCGGCCAGCAGCTGCTTGAAGGTGCGCTGGAAGTGCGCCTGATCGGCAAAGCCGCTTTCGCTGGCGGCCGCGGCGATCGGCAGGCCGCTCTTCAACAGCCGATGGCCGTGCTGCACGCGGCGATTGACCAGATAGGCGTGCGGCGTCATGCCGTAGCGCTGGCGGAAGGCGCGGATCAGGTAAGAAGGGGACAGCGCGGCGGCGCGGCAAATGTCGTCCAGCGTCAGCGGCCGGGTACAGTGCGCGTCGATAAACGCCGCCGCCGCTTCCAGTCGGGTATGCGCCGGTGTCTCCGGCTGGCGGGCATCGCCCAGCCCGCGCTGCAGGGCGCTGAAATACTCCACCATGGCGATCTGTTTTTCCAGCGCGCAGCACAGCGGATCCGTCAGCAGCGCATAAAGCCGGTTCAGGCCGTGGAACAGCGCCGGATCGCGGCTGAGCGGCTGGCTGAACGGAACAAAACGGTCACCGTCGCCGCCGAGCAGCTCCTGCTGCAGCGCGCCGAGCCAGGCGAGATCGAGATAGAACATGATGTACGACCAACGGCGATCGGCGATGGGGTTGCAGGCATGCGCCTGCTGCGGGTTGATGACAACCAGATCGCCGGCGCTGACCTGCATGCGCCGCTCGCCGTTGACATAGGTGCTGACGCCGCCGGTGATGGCGCCGATGGAAAAGAATTCGTGGCTGTGCAGGCTGTAGCACACCTGGCGGCCATCCGCGATGGCGCGGGCTTCGACGAACGGCAACTGCGGATCGCGCCAGAACTGCGGCGTTTTTTCACTCATAGGCTTTCCTTTTTACTGCGGCGGCATCACAGTGTTATAGCCTGAAAGCGACGAGAGGGGGAATGGCGGATGATGATTTTTAACGTGTTCGGCCGTCTGCTGGGCGTGAAGCGCATCGGGGACGAATGGCGGCTGTTCCGCGTGACGCTGCCGGAGCGCAAATATGCCCCCAGCTACGATATCGTGCTGCCGGCCGATCTGCGTGAAGAGGAGATCGCCGGCTATCTGGGGGATATCTATCACGAGGCGGCGACGCCGCAGCGGCCGGACGTGTTTCGCGTCGAATAGCGCGGCGCGTTACTCTTCCGCGTTGCGCGCCATCATGCGGCGTTGATGTTCCTCGCCGGCGGCCTGGATCTCTTCCAGCACCGAGCCGACGTCGGCGCGTTTCAGGGTTTCGCTGAACCGGCCGCTGAGGACGCTGTCCGGCGTCAGGTTGCCTTCCTGATACAGCGCCCAAATCTCTTTGGCGTATTGGCTGTCGCGCAGCTCCGGCGCGAACTGGCCGTAATACTCGGCCAGATTGCCGATATCGCGCTCGAACATGCTTTTGGCGTGGTTGTTGGCGGCGGCGTCCACCACCTGCGGCAGATCGATGATCACCGGCCCGTCTTTATCCATCAGCACGTTGAATTCCGACAGATCGCCGTGCACCAGCCCGGCGCACAGCATGCGCACCGCGTAGTTCATCATCAGGGCGTGATCGGCGCGCGCCTGTTCCGGCGTCAGGATGACATCGCTTAGGCGCGGCGCCACCAGGCCTTCTTCGTCGGTGATCAGCTCCATCAGCAGCACGCCGTCCAGGCAGATATCCGGCTGCGGCACCCGCACCCCGGCCTTGGCCAGCAGATACAGCGCGTCCACTTCGGTGTTTTGCCAGGCTTCTTCCTGCTGCTGACGGCCGAATTTGGAGCCTTTGCTCATGGCGCGCGCGTCGCGGCTGTTGCGCACCTTACGCCCTTCCTGATAGTGAACGGCCTGTTTGAAGTTGCGCTTCTCGGCCTCTTTGTACACTTTGGCGCAGCGGATCTCATCGCCGCAGCGCACGATAAACACATCGGCTTCTTTGCCGCTTTTCAACCGGCGGATGACGTCGTCGATTAACCCGTCATCAACCAGCGGCTGGAGTCGTTTTGGAATTTTCATGCAGCCTTGTACCCTATTTAGGCTCCGGTGTGAATGGCTTGCGCAGTTGATAGCGTAAGTTAGACCCGAAAGGCAAACATTAGTTTTGCCGCCGCGTCATCATTACGCGGCGGCGGGCGCTCACAGGCTGGCGGCCGGCACCCAGACGCTGACGCTGCCGGCGTTGACCGGGAAATGGGCGCTGCCCTGGTCGTCGGTGGTGATTTCCTCCTGACGGTTGCCGAGGAAATCGCGCCAGGCGGTGTGCGCCAAATCGGTGCCCAGTGCGACGGTCTTGCCGCTCTCGCCGCCGTTGGTCAGCACCACCACGCAGCCGGGGGCCTCGGCGGTGCCGGCGCGGCTGAAGGCCACGCAGTGGCTGTCGTCGAAGTAGTCGGTTTGCGGGCCGTTGGCGAAACGCTGGCGGGCGGCGATCAGCTTCTCCAGCTCCGGGATCGCCGGCATGTCAATCTGGTACTCGCCGCCGTCGCGCCCCTTGTCGCGGTAGCTGGCGCCATACAGGTCGGGGTAAAACACGCAGGGCACGCCCTGTTCGCGCAGCAGGATCAGCGCGTAGGCCAGCGGCTTGAACCAGGGTTCTACCGGCGCTTCCAGCGATTGCAGCGGTTGGGTGTCGTGGTTGGCGACCAGTGTCACCGCGTGGGCCGGATCGGCGGCGGTCAGGGTATCGGTGAAGATTTGCGCCATGTCGAAGCCGTCGCCCTGTTTCGACGCCTGATGAAACTTCAGGTGCAGCGCCACGTCGAACAGCATCACCTTGCCGTCCACCAGCTCGATGTATTGTTGCAGCGCGCTCAGGTCGTGCGACCAGTATTCGGCGACGATAAACAGGTCGCGCTGCGCGCTGCCGCGCACGTGATCCGCCCACTCTTTGAAGAACCAGGCGGGAATGTGTTTGGCGGCGTCCAGGCGGAAGCCGTCGCACGGCAGGCTTTCCAACAGCCAGCGCGCCCAGTATTTGAGCTCCTCCGTCACGGCGGCATTGCGGAACTCCACGTCGGCCCCCATCAGATAGTCGTAGTTGCCTTTTTCGTCGTCGACCTGATCGTTCCAGCCGTCGTCTCCATAGTCGTTGGCGATTTTGAACACCCCCTTGTCGTCCGGCTGCTCAACGTAATCGACGCCGCTGAAGCATGTGTAATCCCAGATGAACTCGGAATGCACGCCCTGGCGGCCGGGAAAGGTGAAGCGGGTGTAGGCCAGCGCGTCGAAGCCTTGGTCGTCGATGTCGTTGCGGTTGTTGGCGTCCACCTTGAACACGTGTACCTGTTCTTTCTCGTCTGCGCCGAGCTTGTGGTTGAACACCACGTCGTAGAGCACCCCCACGCCGTGTTCGCGCAGCGTAGTGGCGGCATGTTCGAGCGCCGCCTTGTCACCGTATTTGGTGGCCACGCTGCCTTTCTGGTCAAATTCGCCGAGATCGAACAGATCGTATGTATCGTAGCCGACGGAGTAGCCGCCGGAAGCGCCCTTGTAGGCAGGCGGCAGCCACAGGTCGGTAATGCCCAGTTCGGCCAGGTGCGGGGCGCGCTCGGCGGCCTCCTGCCACAGTTTGCCGCCGTCGGGGTAGTACCAGTGGAAGAATTGCAGCAGGGTGGTTTTTTTTGTCATGAGCCAGCGTCCCGGTTAGCAAGAAGGAGAGGAGCCGTTAAAGCATGGGCTACTTTTGCCAAAAGGGACAATGGCGCAGGGAGGCGCGGGAAGGCAGGCGTAAATATGTAACCGACGTTGACCAGATAGCGGTTAAGTTGTTGATATCAAGTTTTCATATTTTAATTTTTATATCTTATTTTTCAAATAGATATTTGTTTTATTTTTTTATTTATCAAATTTTGATGTTTTTACTCTCATTATTATTGGTTTTTTTATTTTAATTTTAAATGTAAGTTTGGATTTTAGTTTTTTAAATAACTAATTAATTGGTTTTAAATTCTAGTTAATGAAATGTTTTGACATATTCAGATATCCCGTTGGTTATTCATTCGCGATTGTTTATGCGTTATCGTTATGCTCGAAATTAGGTAACACTATCAACCAATAATCCAACCTAGCGTGAAGGTGGAAGAACAGGGGAGCATAACGTCGTGAACATCAGGGATTTCAGAGCATTGGCGCGCAGTTTGGTCAGAGAATTCGGCATGTTGAACAAGCAGAGCAACGGCTCGCGCTTTTCGCCGCTGCAGATCCATCTGATGATTGAAGTCAGCGAGCAGCCGCTGGGCGTCACTGAGCTGGCGGCCCGGCTTTGCATCGACAAAGCCAGCGCCAGCCGGGCGCTGCGCAGCCTGGTTGCCGCCGGTGTGATAGAAACGGTGGATCATCCGGATGACAAGCGGCACAACCTGCATCGGCTGAGTAAAAAGGGCGGCAAGGCGCTGGCCGGCATCGAGAGCGACGCCGACGGTTTTATGCAGGCGGCGCTGGCGCAGTTGGACGACGATGAGCTGGCGAGCACCACCGCGGCGATGAAAAAGATGACTGCGGCGCTGCGCAGCGCGCGCAAACAGCGCGACGCTAACCTGCGGGTGCGGCCGATTGCCGCGCGCGACGATGCGGCGATGGCGGCGATCGTTCGCGACGTGTTTCGTGAGTACGGCATGGACAAGATGGAAGGCGTCAGCCTGCACGATCCGGATCTCGATCGTCTGACCGGTCTGTATCGCGACAACGGCGGCCACTACTGGGTGCTGGAGCGTGACGGGCAGGTGGTGGGGGGCGTCGGCATGGCGCCGCTGGCGGGCGAAGAGCCCGGCTATTGCGAGCTGCAAAAGCTGTTCTTCAAACCCGGCGCGCGTGGGCTGGGCATGGCGCGCTATATGGTGGTGCAGGCGCTGAAGGCGGCGCGGGCGGCGGGGTATCGCTACTGCTACCTGGAAACCACCGAACAGTTGAAAGAGGCGATCGGGTTGTACTACGCGCTGGGATTCACGCTGCTGACGGAACGGCGCGGCAACACCGGCCATCACGGCTGTAACGTGTGCATGCTGAAAAATCTGAAGAACGACGATATGTGAGCGGTTTCAAGGTTAGCGCCCGCGCCTTGTGCCACCCTGTTAACCGTTTGATAACAATCACAACGTTTTATCAGGGAGGAAACTATGTTGGGGGATCCGATGGCGCTGCCCGCGCTGGTCACGCTGGTGGTCATCACGCTATGGGCCAGCGCCCGCTTGCCGGAGTATTTGGTTGCGCTGCTGTTCTTCGCGGCGGTGATGGTGTTGCAGCTGGCGCCCGCCGCGGTGACCTTTTCCGGTTTCGCGTCTTCCGCATTCTGGCTGGTGCTCAGCGGTTTCGTGCTGGGCACCGCCATCCGCAGCACCGGCTTGGCGGATCGCCTGGCCAACCGGCTCTTGCCGCACCTGGCCGGCTCCTGGCTCCGCCTGGTGGGCGGGGTGGTGGCGATAAGCTACGCGCTGGCGTTTGTCATGCCTTCCAACATGGGGCGCATTACGCTGCTGATGCCGATCGTCATGGCGTTGGCCGATCGCGCCGGTCTGGCTGAGGGCACGCGCGGCCGCATCGGTTTGGCACTGGCGGTGGGGTTCGGCACCTTCCAGCTCTCCGCCAGCATCCTGCCGGCCAACGTGCCCAACCTGGTGATGAGCGGCGCGGCGGAAAGCGCCTACGGCAGCCACTTCGCCTATCTTTCTTACCTGCTGTTGCACGCCCCGGTGCTCGGGTTCGCCAAAGGCGCGCTGCTGACGCTGTGCATCTGCGGCCTGTTCCGTGCGCGGCCGCAGCCGGTGGCGGCCGAGGCGGCGCAAACTCCGCTCAGCGCCGCTGAATGGCGGCTGATCGCGCTGTTGGGCGCCACGGTGTTGCTGTGGATGACCGACAGCTGGCACGGCATCGCTCCCGCCTGGATAGGGTTGGCGGCGGCCTGCTTCTGCCTGTTGCCGCGTATCGGGTTTCTCAACGGCGAGCAGTTCGCCGCCGGGGTTAACGTGCGCACCTGCATCTACGTGGCGGGGATCCTGGGGTTGACCGCGCTGGTCAGCCACTCAGGGCTTGGCGATCGGCTGGGCGGTGCGCTGCTGGCGATGATGCCGGATCTGCACGGCAAACCATTCACCGCATTCGGGTCGCTGGTGGGGATCACCGCATTGCTGAATTTCGTGGTGACCGCCAACGGCGTGCCGGCGCTGTTTACCCCGCTGGCGCAGGCGTTGTCTGCGGGCAGCGGCCTGCCGCTGCTGACGGTGCTGATGACCCAGGTGATTGGTTACGCCACGCCGCTGCTGCCGTATCAGGCTTCGCCGATCGTGGTGGCGATGGGGATGGGCAAAGTGCCGGCGCGTGAAGGGTTGAAGCTGTGCCTGCTGTTGGCCGCGCTCAGCTTTGCGCTGCTGGTGCCGTTGGATTATCTGTGGTTCAGACTGCTGGGGTGGATCCCGTAAACCGACCGGCGCGTTGGCGGGCAGATAAAACAAAAGGCGGCCTGAGCCGCCCTTTTGCGCGATTGCCGGTGTGGCAATTAATTGTAGATGATCGCGGTACCGTGCAGTTTGTTGTCGCCGGTGGTTGCGATGATCTGGAAGGATTTGGCGCCGGCTGCGTCGGCTTTGGCCGCCAGTTTGTTTTCCAGGCTGCTCAGGTCGGACGCACCGCTGACGGTGACGACGCCGGCTTTTTGCAGATCGGCCGGTTGAGCGTTGACCAGTTCGGCGGCGAAGCTGCCGAAGGAGACGGAAGCCAGTGCGATGGCGGCGATGGTCATTTTCAGGTTTTTCATAGTCTTATTTCCTATCTGTGTTCTTTACAATGTTTGTTTGGTAAGGTCGTTAAATTAATTAACGATCGATAATTTAATGTTAGATGCCGGTTTGACAGATTGCAAGTATTTTTTAATGCTCGTTAATTAATTTTTTTACGCCCTGGCGTTGTGAGCAACAGAACAGGCAACCCGTTAGATTAATACGTTGTTATTGATAGATTTCTGCGGTGCCGTGCAGCTGGTTGTTACCGCCGGCGCCGATGATGCGGAAGGATTTGGCACCGGCCTGATCGGCTTTGGCTGCCAGGCTACTTTCCAGCGAGGTCAGATCGGATGCGCCGCTGACGGTGATGACGCCCACTTTCTGCTGGTCACCCGGTTGGCTCTGGACTAAATCGGCGGCGAAGCTGCCGAAGGAAAGGCTGGCCAGAGTGAGAGCTGCTAAGGTTAATTTTAAGTTTTTCATAATGTTATTTCCTTTCCGATAACGGTGAATAGAGGGTTTTAATCCGCTTCGTTAACTTATCTTAACGATCGATAACTAAATGCTAATAGGTTCTCGACGAGGGCGCAATATTTTTTTATAATGATCGTTAAGTTATTTGTGCTAACCCTGCTGTGGAGCGGGAGAGGAGAGGACGATGAGCATCAATGAAACGGTCTGCGGCAAAAAAAGCCGTGGCAGACCGAAACAATTTGATCGCGAGCGGGCGCTGGAAAGCGCGCTCGATCTGTTCTGGCGGCACGGTTATGAAGCTACCTCGCTGGCCGATCTGGTGGAAGTGACCGGCGCCAAGGCGCCAACGCTGTATGCGGAATTCGGCAACAAAGAAGGGATGTTCCGCGCGGCGGTGGAGCGCTATCTGCAGAAATATACGGTTTGCGCCAACCAAATGCTGGAGCAGGATCTGCCGGTGGCCGAGATCGTCGAAGCCTACGTGCGTTCTTCCGCCGAAGTATTTACCGACCCCGACACGCCGTCAGGCTGCTTTATGGTGTGCGCCTCCGCCGCGCTGTCGTCGGCATCCGATGACGTCGCCCAGATGCTGCGCAGGAAGCATCATGCGCAGGAAGCGGCGCTGAAGGGCTGCTTCGATCGCAAGGTGCAGCAGGGCGAACTGCTGGCGAAAACCGACACCGCGCTGCTGGCGAAGTACGTGATTTGCACCATTGAAGGCATGTCGGTGCAGGCGCGCGAAGGGGCAAGCCGGAGCGATCTGCTGCGGTTGCTGGAGGCGTTGATGCTGGTGTGGCCGCGGCTCAGCCAGATTGGCAATAAGGTGTGACAACAGGCCCGGTTTTTACCGCAATGCTGATCAGTTAGCGTTTTTCTGCAGGCGTTCGTGACATTTTCGGTCGATAAAGGTGAGATGCGCCATGAGGCTCATACGCCTCGACCGAGCCAGGGGCCGAAGGCGCGG
>NZ_KV792393.1:8145-26523 GCF_001808215.1 Serratia sp. HMSC15F11 | reverse complement strand
GGCGTTATCCGGCTGAAAAGTGTCAACCTATATCAGGACTAGTCAGTTTGTCTGCTCGTCGTTTACTTTTTTTTGCCGCCCTTGGCGCCGGTTTTCAACAGCTGGCGGAGTTTCTTCAGCTCTTTCTGGCTCAGCGGCTGTTCAATCTCTTCTTCGGTGCTTTGATTGTCGATTTCGCCGTGGTGCAGCTCATCCGCCTTTTTGGCCGGTTTTTCTGCCTTGGCGGCGGGCGCACTGAAGCTGCTTTCCAGGCGCTGGCACACTTCCACGCTCAACGAAAATTCGTTTTCAGCGGCGGCAGCGCGGATTTTTTCCTTGAGTTCCAGAGGAATTTTAATGGTAAGTGTCGATATCTCGCTCATTTTGAAAGCCTTTCTGCAGGAAGATGCCTTCAAGCTAAGCCACTGGCGATCGGGTGTCTAGTGTGTAATAAAAATTTAATATTTTTGTAACAATAAAGAGCGGGGCAAATGCGGGGTTTTCAAGCGGGAAACAGAGGCAGGGCCCGAAATCTCGGGCCCTGTACCGGAAACCTTATTTGTAGATGATCGCGGTGCCGCTCAACATGTTGTTACCGCCGGCGGAGATAATGCGGTAGCTGCTGGCGCCCTGAGCGTCGGCTTTAGCGGCCAGCTTTTTCTCCAGGCTGCTGAGGGTCGTTGCGTGGCCGGCGGAAATGACGCCGGTCGCGGTCAGGCTATCGGCCTGCTGGCTGTTGATCGGCTCAGCGGCCAAAGTGGCGAAAGAGGTCAGTGCGATAGCGGCAGCGGCTGCAAAATATTTGATGGTTTTCATGGGTGACTCCAGTCTGTTTATTTAGGAAGGAAGCCATTCGCTTCCGATGGGCTGAATAATAAAGCATCTGCACAGATTGAAAATCTGATAATGCTGAGTAAATCATTCAAAATATCTGATTAACAATTTACGCATCTTTACGGCGTTTTACGCTGCGTGGTTTATCGCTGATGCGCTTTCGTTGACGCGCCATGACAAAGGTGAGAGGTAACATGACAGAGCGCCGGTGCGTGCTGCGGCTGGGATTTCTGGCCCCCGACATGTAGAATGCGGCGGTCAGTTTCGCGGGTGAGTCCCTGATTATGTCTATTTTAGAGAAGGTAGAAGAAATGAAGTCTGAAAATAACACTAATAACAATGACTTAAAATCATCTCCAATCGTTGTGGCGTTGGATTACGCCGATAAGAACGCTGCGCTGGCGTTCGCCGACCGTATCGATCCGCAAGACTGCCGGCTGAAAGTGGGCAAAGAAATGTTCACGCTGTTTGGGCCGCAGCTGGTGCGCGATCTGCATGGGCGTGGCTTCGACGTGTTTCTCGACCTGAAATTCCACGATATTCCCAATACCACCGCGCATGCGGTCGCGGCGGCGGCCGAGCTGGGCGTTTGGATGGTCAACGTCCACGCCAGCGGCGGCGCGCGCATGATGACCGCCGCTAAAGAAGCGCTGGCGTCATTCGGGGCGGATGCGCCGCTGCTGATTGCCGTGACGGTGCTCACCAGCATGGAAGCGGAAGATCTGCGCGGCATCGGCATCGAGGCCAGCCCGGCGGAACACGCCGAGCGCCTGGCGCGCCTGACCCGCGACTGCGGGCTGGACGGCGTGGTGTGTTCGGCACACGAAGCGCAGCGGCTGAAGGCGGCCTGCGGGCAGGCATTCCAGCTGGTTACGCCGGGGATCCGCCCTGAGGGCAGCGCGGCGGGCGATCAGCGCCGTATCATGACGCCGGTGCAGGCACAGGCCGCCGGCGTGGACTACATGGTGATTGGGCGTCCGATCACCCAATCTGCCGATCCGGCCGCGACGCTGCGCGCGATCCGCGCCTCTTTGGCCTGAGGAACCGCCAATGAATGACGATAACAGCCGCCTGGTGTATTCCACGGACACCGGCCGTATCAAGCAGGAAGAGGTTAAACCGCAACGCGCCAAGGGTGACGGCATCGTGCGCATCCAGCGTCAAACCAGCGGCCGCAAGGGGAAGGGCGTGTGCCTGATCGCAGGTATCGATCTGGATGACGCTGCGCTCGACAAACTGGCGGCCGAGCTGAAGAAGAAATGTGGCTGCGGCGGCTCGGTGAAAGACGGGATCATCGAAATACAGGGCGATAAACGCGATCTGCTCAAGCAGCTGCTGGAAGCCAAAGGCATGAAGGTCAAACTGGCGGGCGGTTGAGCTGAATCGCCATGCCGCGGTGCAATGCCGTGGCATGGCTTGAGGTTGTTGCTGCCGGGGGTTAGCCCGTTAACGGCAAAAGAACCATAGACTTAAAGTAAAACAGACCTGAAATCATCGTTATTCTGGTTAATACGTCAAAGCGCCGAGGCGCTTTTGCCAGCCTGTCGGCCGAGGACGCTCGGTCAGGTTATTTGCCAACCTGGTGACCGATAATGCCCCCCACCGCGGCCCCCCCCAGCGTGCCCAACGCGCTGCCGTTGGTCAGCACTGCACCGCCGACTGCACCGGCACCGGCACCGATTGCGGTGTTGCGATCGCGTTTGGACATGTTGGAACAGGCGCTGAGTGAAAACGCCAGAGTCAGTGCCAGAGCGGCGGTGGCGAAACGTTTATTGATAATCATCATAATGACTTCTCCTTAGCATTGGCTATATGGAAGTGCCCTATAAGTATAGGCGTTAACCATAAATCAGGCCTGCCGTTGGTTCCCATACAGTATCGATATAAAAAATGGCATTTTTTGTTAAAAGCCGAATAATTAGCAAGTTAAGGCCCAAAAGTTGCCGAAACTGAGTATAGGTTTCTCGGGAAGGATAAACAGGTAAATAGTCTTAAAATCCCGCTGCGCAGGGGGAAAGGCGCGCGGTATGGCCCGCGCGGCGCGCTTGGTGCGGTGGCGGCCCGCGTTAGTCGTTGACCAACTCCACCTGTATGCCCTGGCGTTTCAGCTGATGCTGATACTCGAGCGCCAAACGCGAATCGGTGATCACCCGGCTGATCTGGCCCGGCTGCGCCAGCGGGTTGGGCTGGATCTGGCCGAATTTGCTGGAATCCGTCAGCACGATATTCTCCACGCCCTTGGCCAGCACCGCGCTGACCACGTCGGCACGCATCATGTCGCGGCCGGTAAAGCCGGTTTCGGCCTGAAAGCCGTCAATGCCGATAAACGCTTTGTTGAAATGCACCTGCTGAATGCACAGCCGCGTGAGCGGGCCGACCACGGTCTCGCTTTTCTTCTGATACATGCCGCCCAGCACAATCACATCGCAGTCGGTTTCTTTGAGCAGGTTGGCGATGTAGTGGCTGACGGTGATCAACGTAATGCGCTTGCGTTCGGCGATGTAGCGCGCCAGCAGGGCGTTGGCGCTGCCGCTCTCGATAAAGATCGTCTCGCCGTCGTTGACCTGAGCGGCGGCGTACTGCGCCAGCCGCTGCTTGAGCGTGAAGTTGGACATCATGCGGGCGTCGACGTCGTCGCTCTCCAGCGCCACGGCGGAGCCATGTACCCGCTTCAGATAGCTGCGCTTTTCCAGCAGGTTGAGATCTTGCCGGATGGTGACTTCCGAGACGCCCGAGGCGCGCGCCAGCTCATTGACGCTGATCCGCCGGCGATCGTTAACCAACTGCAATATGGTCTGTTGTCGTAAATTCATATCGGCCTGATGATGCGGCCGCCAAGGTGCGGCCGCTAAGAGTCAAAGGTTTAAAGAGTATGTTCTGTGCGCGCAATAATATCATCCTGCGCCTCAGGGGATAATGCGGTAAAGAAGGCGGAATAGCCAGCTACGCGAACCACTAAATCACGATATTGGTCAGGGTGTTGCTTCGCCGCCAGCAGCGTTTCGCGCGACACGATGTTGTACTGCACATGCCAGCCGCGATAGCTCTCGAAGAAGGTGCGCAACATCAGCATCAGCTTCTCCCGATCGCGCGGGTTGTCCAGCGTCGCCGGGTTCAGCTTTTGGTTGAGCAGCACGCCGCCGAGGATCGCCTCGGTCGGCAACTTGGCGAGCGAATTGAACACCGCCGTCGGCCCCAGGTGGTCGGTGCCGGACGCCGGGCTGGCGCCCTCCGCCAGCGGGGCGCCAGCCTTGCGTCCATCCGGTGTGGCGAGGGTGGCGGCGCCGAAGGGCACGTTGGCCGAAATCGACGAGGTGCCGGCGTAATAGCCGCCGCCGATCGGCCCGCGGCCGAAGCGGGTGTTGCGATACTGCTTCAGTTCTTCGATGTAGGTTTGGTAGGCGCGCACCAGCAGCCGATCGACCTCGTCCACATCGTTGCCGTATTTGGGCGCAGCGTTAAGCAGCCGCTGACGCAGCTGCTCGCCATCCAGCCCGGCGAAGTCTTCGGCCAGCGCCGTCGCCAGCTGCTGCTGGCCGATCGCCCCCTGGTCGAACACCAGTTTTCGCACCGCCGCGAGGCTGTTGCCCAGGTTGGCGATGCCGACCTGCAGGCCGGAAACCCAATCGTATTTGGCGCCGCCTTGCTTGATGCTTTTGCCGCGTTCAATGCAGTCATCCACCAGCGCGGAGCAGAGGATATCGTGGGCGTTCTCCTCCAGCACGCTGTCCACCACGCATTCGATCTCAATTGACTTGCGCGTGTAGTAACGGATTTGCCGATCCCACGCCGCCATCACCTGCTCGAAATCGGCGAAGTTTCCTTTGGACAGCGCCTGTTCCTGCGGCAGGAAAATCTGCCCGGAGGTGGCGTCGCGGCCCTGTTCCAGCGCCGCCAGCAGCACGCGGGCGAAGTTGATGAAGCTCATGCCGGTGCAGCGATAGCCCCATTTGCCGCCGACGGCGGTCTCGATACAGCCGATGGCGGCGTAGTCGTAAGCGTCCTGCGGTTCGACCCCCAGCTTGATGAACTCGGGAATGACGATTTCGTCGTTGTTGAACGCCGGCATGCCGAAGCCGCAGCGGATCACCTGCACGCAGGCGTCGAGGAAATCGGCGCTCATCCCGGCGTGGTAACGCACGCTGAGGTTGGGCTGGGTGGAGCGCAGGCGGCCGCAGGATTCGAGTATGGCGTAGGACAGCGGGTTGACCGCGTCGCACGGCCGGCCATCGACCAGTTTTTGCCCGCCGATGGTGACGTTCTGGTACAGCGGGCTGCCGGCGGAGGCCTTGGAGTGCGAGCCGGAGCGGATCTTGTTAACCTCCAGCAGCTTCAGCCAGCAGCTGTGCAGCAGCTCGATGGCGTTTTCCCGCGTCAGGTTTTGCTCCAGCTCCACGTCGCGCCGATACCAGGGATAGAGATACTGATCGAGGCGGCCAAAAGAAACCGAATGGCCGTTGGATTCGATCTGCAACGTCAGCTGGATGAAATAGCACAGCTGCAGCGCCTGCCAGAAGGTCTGCGGCGGGCGATGGGCGATCCGGTCGCAGTTGTCCGCGAGGGTCAGCAGCTCGGCGCGCCGCCAATCGCGGGCTTCGTTTTGCGCCATCTCGTGCGCCAGGCGGGCGAAGCGCAGGATGTGCCCGCTCAGCGCCGTCAGCACAATATCGATAGCGTTGAGAAACTGCGCCTTGTGCAGATCTTCCCACTCGGTCAGGTGCAGGCGGCTGCGGCGCACGTTCACCTTTTCACGCAGGCCGTCTAGGCCCAGCTCCAGCAGCAGCGGGAAGTTGACCGCCAGATGGGCGTCGCCGGAGGTCATATTGCCCTCGGCCTTGATGATGCCGGTGGCCAGCAGCGCCTTCTGCTCGTCGGTAAACATGCCGTAGCAGCGATCTTGTACCGTTTGGCCGCGCCACCAGGGGCAAAGACGGTGCAAAATCGCCTTGTTCTCTTCGCTGACCGAGAAGCCGGCGCCCGGCCGGTCGGCCAACTGGTCTATTTCGTTTTCTATCCAGCCGACGGTGTATTCGGGAAAGATCGGCGCGGCGCGCAGCTCGCTGGCCTGGTTGCCGACGATCAGCTCGTCGTTGGCGATCCAGATGCTGCGTTTCGCCAGATGGTTGGCCAACGCCAGGGCGCGGCGAACAGGCAGCGGCTTGTCCTGATGCTGCTGATAGGCCTCGGTATAGTGCTGCGCGCGTTCGGTGCACACCGGCGGTTTGACGATGTGAATCAGCGTATTCTTATGCGCCTGGATACGGGCGCTCAGGGTAGTCAAATCCAACGTGGTCATGGTGTTATCCTCGCAAAATGGCGGTCAGGCCTTTGGCGCCGGCGTACGCTTCGGCGAAGGCCAGCAGATCGGGCGCGTCCAGCGGCGTACGGGCGGCGCGGTAGGGCTCGCCGAGCAGGTGATACTTGTTGATGCCCAGCGTGTGGTACGGCAGAAAATGGATCTCCGATACGCCGATCTCGTCGGCGGCGAAGTCGACAATCGCGCGAACAGAGTGGCGATCGGCGTTGAAATCGGGGATCAGCGGCACGCGCACGGTCATTGGCACGCCGTGCGCCGCCAGCCGGCGGAAATTGTTCATCACCCGACGGGCGGAGCCGCCGGTCCAGGCTTTGAAACGCGCTTCATCGGTGTGTTTGAGATCGGCCAACAGCAGATCCAGCCAGGGCAACGAAGGGGCGATGTAACGCCAGGGAACGTGCAGACAGGATTCGACGGCGGTGTGGATGCCGGCTTCCCGGCCGCGCCGCAGCAGCTCCGCCGCGGCTTCCGGCTGCATAAAGGGCTCGCCGCCGGACAGCGTTAAACCGCCGCCGCTGCGCAGGTAGAAAGGCTTATCCCGCATCACCTCGGCCATGATATCGTCAGGGTTGACCGCGCTGCCGCACAGGCTGAGCGCGCCGGTCGGGCAGGCGGCGGCCAGCGCCGCATAGTCGTCTGCGCTGATAACGTCGCGCTGCAGCGTCAATGCTTCCTCGTTACGCCGCAGGCCTTGCGGGCAGCGCTCGGTGCACAGCGTACAGCCGCTCAGACACAGGCGCTCGTCAAACAGCAGATCCGCGCGGCGCGAGCGGCTTTCCGGGTTCTGACACCAGCGGCAGCTCAGCGGGCACCCTTTTAAAAAGACCACGCTGCGGATGCCGGGGCCATCATGGGTCGAGTAGCGCTGCAGATTGAAGAACATGAGTCACCCGTTTGGCGTTGCTGAATCTTTCGCCATTAAAGATGTTTCGAATGAAAGTTGAATTGATTTTGGTCAAAGGTTGACGGGGTTTTTGCCCTATGATGATCAGAGTTTGAATCCGCCCACAGAACATGACACAGGAGTCCGTGATGGAGCTTTATCTCGATACCGCCGATGTGACTGCGGTAAAACGCCTGGCGCGCATTCTGCCGCTGCACGGCGTCACCACCAACCCGAGCATCGTGGCGAAGGAAGGCAAGCCGATCTGGGAAGTGCTGCCTGCGCTGCGCGACGCCCTCGGCGGCACCGGCAAGCTGTTCGCGCAGGTGATGGCGGCCGATGCCGAGCGCATGGTGGCGGAGGCGGCGCTGCTCAGCCAGCGCGTACCGGGGCTGGTGGTGAAGATCCCGGCAACCGCCGAGGGGCTGGCAGCGATCAAGAAGCTTAAAACGATGTCCATCCCGACGCTGGGTACGGCGGTATACGGCGCCGGGCAGGGGCTGCTGGCGGCCTTGGCCGGGGCGGAATATGTGGCGCCTTACGTCAATCGGGTAGACGCGCAGGGCGGCGACGGTATCGAAATGGTGCATGAGCTGCAGCAGCTGCTGAGCCTGCACGCGCCGTCGGCGCAGGTGCTGGCCGCCAGCTTCAAAACGCCGCGCCAGGCGCTGGAATGCCTGCTGGCTGGCTGCCAGGCCATCACGCTGCCGGTGGATGTCGCGGAGCAGTTCCTGAATGCGCCGGCGGTGCAGGCCGCGGTCGAGAAGTTCGAGCAGGATTGGCAGGGGGCCTTCGGCAGCAATTTGCTGAGTTGATAACTGCCTGCCTCGTTTACGATCCTCCTCCCGATCGACAATTAATTTTAAGGGATGGCGCACCAACGCGTCATCCTGCTGCCGTTTTCTCCCTTGTCAGCTCGCGCCGTTTCTCGTTTCAACCGCGGGCTGTGCGTCACTTCTTGATACCCACACAAAGCAGTTGATTTTTGATTTCCATAGCCCATAATCCGTCCGCTAAGAATTTAGTTTACATTCATTTACGTATTGCATGGTTTGCAGGTTAATAAATCAGCATAAAAATAACGATGAGGAGCCAGGGATGCGCTCAGAGAATGCTCGCACTTTGCTTTATTTTATCCGCTGTGGACTGTCGGGATTATTGATCGGCGCCGTCCCCCTGTTTTCCGCCTCGGCGTCCGACCATGAAGGGGTGGCATCCATCGATGCTCGCGAACAGCAGCGCCAGCAGGAGAGAGAGCGCGCCCTGCAAAACCAGAATGCCCCGCAGGCTGATGCGCGCTTCTCCCGTCCCGACGTTGTGCTGCCCGACTACCCCACAGATGAACACCCTTGTTTCGTCATCAACCGCCTAACGTTGATTGGGGAATCTGCCGACCGTTTTCAATGGGCGCTGGACGCCGCTGCGGATGCCAAGGGCCGCTGCCTGGGCAGTCAGGGCATTGCGCTCATCATCAATAAGGTGCAAAACGTCATACTGGCCAAGGGCTATGTCACTACACGCGTGATGGCGCAGGAGCAGAACCTGACTACGGGCGTGTTGGCGCTGACGTTGCAACCGGGGCGTATTGGCGAGATCCGCTTTGAGGAGCCGGTCTCCTGGCGTGGGCGGTTGTGGAACGCTATTCCGGCCTCACGCGGCAACATTCTCAACCTGCGCGATATCGAACAGGGGCTGGAAAACTTCAGGCGGGTGCCCAGCGCCAATGCCGACATTAAAATCGTCCCCGGCGCCGAGGACGGCACCAGTGACCTGCAGGTCAACTGGCACGAAGGGCGCCCGGTGCGGCTCAGCCTGGGAATGGACGACAGCGGCTCCAAAAGTACCGGGCGTTATCTCGGTTCGGCCACCCTGGCTATCGATGCCCCGTTTGCGCAGAATGACCTGTTTTACGCCAACATCGGCAAAGATATGTTCCAGCACGGGCCGCTCGGCAACCGTTCACATACGCTGAACTATTTCTTCCCGGTGGGATATTGGGCCTTCTCGGCCAACTACAACGACTACACCTATCATCAGAACATCCCCAACGCCAACGAGGTGCTGCGCTACAGCGGCAAGAGCGACAATATTCAGTTGACCGTTTCTCGATTGTTGTACCGCGACCAATCGCACAAGACCACTCTCAACCTGCGCGGCTACCGCAGGCACTCAACTAACGCCGTGGACGACGTTGATATTGTGTCGCAAAAACGTCGGACCGCCGGTTGGGAGCTGGGGCTTAACCAGCGCAGCTATCTCGGTACCACCACGTTGGATGCGAATATCAGCTGGCGCCGCGGTACTGGAGCATTTAATGCCTTGCCTGCACCGGAAGAATCGCGTCATGAAGGCAGCGCCCGTACCGGCATGTTGCTCGGCGACCTGGCTATCAACCGGCCTTTCACCTGGGGCGAGCAGCCCTGGCGGGTGTATACCAGCGTGCGGGGCCAGTGGAGCTCGAATGCGCTGACGCCGCAGGAGCGGATGGCCATTGGCGGGCGTTACACGGTGCGCGGCTTTGACGGCGAACAGATGCTGTCGGGCGAAAAAGCCCTGTTGTGGCGCAATGAAATCGCCTGGAACGCGTTTTCTCGCGGGCACGAACTGTATCTGGCCGCCGACTACGGCCGGGTGGGCGGCCCAGGCACCCGCCACGCGGTCGGCCATCAGTTGGCGGGCAGCGCACTCGGCGTGCGCGGCGCGCTGTGGGGGCGGCTCAGCTATGACCTGTTTGCCGGCGTGCCGCTCTACAAGCCCGCAGGCTTTCACACCTCCGGTGCGACCGCGGGTTTTAGCGTAAATCTGGAAATCTGAACATCGCGATACCGGCAGCATTGCTGATATCGATCTGAACGGACTGACTTTTCTCACGGACGTGACCCATGAACAAACATTGCTATCGCCTTATCTTCAGCCGCACCCACGGGGAGTTGCGGGTGGTTTCCGAACTGGCTCGCAGCTGCAGCAGCGAACCGGGGCAGCGCGTCGGCTCAGGAATAACGGGCGGGGGCCGTCTGTGGGTCACCGTGCGGCGAGCGGTGTGGTTGCTGGGGCTGGCCCTGTTCGCCGGGCCGGCGATGGCCGACGGCATTGTGGCGGACGGCGCCGCCAATCCTGCCCTGCGGCCGGAGGTGATCAATACCCAGAACGGCTTGCCGCAGGTCAACATCACCGCCCCCAACCAGGCGGGGATCTCGCATAACCAGTATCAACAGTTCGACGTAGACGCCAAAGGCGCCATCCTCAACAACTCGGCGGTGATGACCTCGACCCAGATGGCCGGGATGATCCAGGGCAACCCTAACCTCAATCCCAACGCGGCGCCGGCCCGCGTCATCCTCAACGAAGTCAACAGCAATAACCCCAGCCAGTTGCGCGGTTTTATGGAGGTGGCCGGCGGCAAGGCGCAGGTGATTGTGGCCAACCCTGCCGGCATCGTCTGCAACGGCTGCGGCACCATCAACGCCGGGCGAATGACGCTGACCACCGGCAAACCGCATATGAACCCCGACGGCAGCGTGGCGGGTTATCAGGTCGAGCGCGGGGTGGTGCGCATCGAGGGGGGCGGGCTCAACGGGGATGCCCGCCATGATACCGAGTACGTTGACATTCTGGCGCGGGCGGTGGAGGTCAACGCCGGCGTCTGGGCTAAAGAAGGGCTGACGGTGGTGGCCGGCCGTAACCGCGTGAGTGCGGATGGCAAAACTGCAGCGTCGCTTGCCGGCGACGGCAGCGCCAGGCCTGAGCTTGCCATCGATATGGGCCAGATGGGCGGTATGTACAGCGGCAGTATCCGCATGATCGGCACCGAAGCCGGCGTTGGTGTACGCAACCGCAACGGGCAGGTACAGGCAGGCAAAACGCTCACCGTCAGCAGCGAAGGCAAGCTTCTCTGGCAGGCTGAGGCGCCGGATGCCGCCACGCGGGCCGGCGGCGATATCCAGCTGGCAGCAAAAGGCGACATAGAGACGCGCGGGAAAGTATACAGCGGTGGCCAACTGGCGGTACAGGGCCGCGAGGGGATGTTGACGCAGTCCGGGACGCTGGCGGCGGCCGGGAATGTGCAGCTGAACGCCGCGCGCGGCATCCAGAGCAGCGGCCACCTGCTGGCAGGGAGTGATGCCGAAAGCACCCTGGTCCATGATGCCAACCTGCAGCTTGATAGCCAGGGCGATATTCGCGCCAGTGGCAGTCTGCTCGCTAAAAAGAACGTCAATGCGACCGGGCACCGGGTGGATATCAGCGGCGCGCAGGTCGGAGCAGGCCGTACCGCGCTGACGGCACGGGATGGTGGCGTGGCATTGCGCCAGTCCACCGTAGACAGCGGTGAGCTTGTCGTGCGTACGGAAGGGAATGTGGATGCGCAGCAGGCCAGGGTCAAGGCCGGGCGCTGGGCGGTCGATGCCGACAGTCTTTTCAACCAACAGGCCACTTGGTCACAGGCTGGTGACGGTGAGAATCGCTTCACGTTGGCGGGCGAGCTGGATAACAGTGATGGCACCATCGAGACGCAGAGCCTTCTGCTTTCTGCCGGCCAACTGGTCAATCAGCGTGGCCGCCTGGTGGCGTTGGGTGATACGGCGCAGCACTGGCGAGTGGGTGACCTGATCGACAATGGCGGTGGCACGATGGGTGGCAACGGGGCTCTTCGCCTCGATGCCGGCCGCCTCGATAATCAGAGCGGCACGGTAAAAACCCAGGCGGGCCTCGAGCTCCATGCTGATGGCGCGGTGAATAATGCCGGGGGCAACCTGCTGGCAGGCCAGGGGCTGTCGATCGAAGCGGGCGGCGATCTGAACAACCAGTCCGGCACCCTGAACGGCGATGACGTACGTCTGGCGGTACAAGGGCTGGATAACGCGCAGGGGCAGATCATCGGTCAGGGTAATCTCGACCTGACGGCCAGCCGCCTGGATAACCAACGCGGCCTGATGGGCGCCGGTAAGGCGCTGGATATCCATACCGGCGACTGGAATAACCGCGGCGGCATCGCACAAGGCGAAACGGCCGTCACGGCAACGGCGGGTAACCTTAACAACGACGGTGGCAAGTTGCTGTCCGGCCAGACGTCAACCCTGAAGACCTCGGGCAACGTTACCAACCGCAGCGGTGAAATCAGCGCCGAGGTGCTGACGGTGAATACTGACCGTCTCGACAACACGCAGGGCAAGGTGATTGGCCAACAACGGCTTGACCTGCATGCCCGCCAGGGCCTGAACAACACTCAGGGGCTGCTGGGCGCCGGTGAGGCACTGGCGGTGAGCAGCCAGGGCGAATTGAACAATCGTGGTGGCACGGTGCAGGGGAATGGGCAAACCCGCGTGGCGGCGCGGGACGTACGCAACGAAGCCGGCAAGCTGCTGGGCGGGCAACGGCTCACTCTCACTGCGGCGGGGGTGCTTGGCAACCGTGAGGGGGAAATCAGCGGCGAGTCACTCACACTGACGGCGCAGCGCCTCGATAACGCTCAGGGCAAGGTGGTCGCCAGGCAGGATGCGAACCTGACGGCGCAGCAAGGGCTGAACAACGCCGCCGGCTGGCTTGAAGCCGGCAAGGCCCTCACCGTGAAGAGCGCTGGCGACTGGGATAACCGTGGCGGCACCGCGCAGGGCGGCCGCCAGGTCACCGCCACCGCGCAGACCCTCGACAATACCGGTGGCCGGCTGCAGTCTGGCGGTGACCTTGGCCTTGATACCTCAGGCAACATCCTCAATCGAAGCGGCAAGCTGACCGCGCAGCAGGCGCTCGATATCCGGGGCGGCGATACCGGCCTGTTTGACAACGACGGCGGCTCACTGCAAAGCGGCGGCGATCTGTCTCTGCAGGGAGGCCAGTTGACCAACCGCGCCGCAGGGGTGGTGCTGGGCGGCCAGGCGCTTTCTCTGACGCTGACGGGGGGCTGGGACAACCAAAACGGTACCTTGACCGGCAATAGCCGCACGCAGGTGCGCGCCGCCAGCCTGCTCAATGCCCAGGGCGCCATCAATGCCTTGGGCAGCCTGGACATGCAGTTCAGCGACCGGCTGGATAATGGGCAGGGGCGTATTTTCAGCGCGCTGTCTCAAACGCTCCGGGGGCAGGCCATCTCCAACGCGCAGGGGTGGATGGGCAGCCAGGGGAGCTGGCGGGCCATAAGCAGCGGTTTTGACAATACGCAGGGCAGCGTACAGAGCCAGCAGGATGCACAGCTGGCGGCTGACTGGCTCAATAATACCAAAGGTGTACTGCAATCGGCGCAAAACCTGGCGCTGCGCATCAAACAGGATATCGATAATCGCAGCGGCAAGGTCTCGGCGCAGGGGCAACTGACTGTACAAGGGGCCGCTGACGGCGAACACGCCGGCGCCATCAATAACGCCGGCGGTCAGTGGCTGGCCGGCGAGGGGCTGAGTATCGCCGCCCGCGCCCTCGATAATACACAGGGTGGGTTGCTGTACAGCCAGAAACAACAGCGCCTTACGCTGAGCGATGCGCTGAATAACCGCGATGGGAAATTGCAGAGTGGCGAGGCGCTTCAACTTGACGCACAAGCGCTGAATAATGCCGGCGGGACGATAGACGGCCAGCAACAGGTGGCGCTGCGCATTCTTGGCTTGCTGGAGAATACCGGTGGCGCCGTGCGCAGTAATGGTGACCAGCAGGTGGCGGCGTCCGGTATCAATAACGCGCGCGGCGTATTCAGCAGCCGCGACGGCATCACGGTGGCATCAAAGCAGCTGGACAACGACGGCGGTACGCTCATCAGCCAGGGCGCGGGCATCTACCGACTCGACCAGCTTAACAATCAGCACGGCAAGGTGCACAGCGGCGACGCGCTCACCCTTGAGGGGGCGCAGGTCAATAACCAGGGTGGGCAACTGGTGTCAACCCAGGGGCTGACACTCAAGGCCGGGACGCTCGATAACAGCGGCCAGGGCACGCTGAGCAGCCAGGCAGCAATCAATCTGCTGGTAGGCCGCCTGAACAACCGCGATGGCGGGCTGATACTGGGCACCACGCGTACCGATATCGCCGCGCGCGACATCGACAACACGGCTGGACGGCTTCAGAGCGCCGGCCAGCTGACGCTCACGAAGGTGGCCTCGTTGGACAACCGCCAGGGGCGCATCCTTGCCAACGGCAATCTCGACATCAATGCCGACCAGTCACCGACCGATTCGCCGCTGGCGCTGCTCAACCAGGGCGGGCGCATGGAAAGTGCGGCTCACCTGACGGCGCATGCGCGCACCCTGGATAACCAGAACGGTACCCTGCTGGGCTTGCAGGCGGTGACGCTGTCCGCGCAGCAGGACTACACCCACCAGGCCGGCGACACCGTCAGCAGTAACGGTACGGTGGCGTTCTCCCTGAGCGGCGCCTTTACCAACCTGGCGGACTGGTTGCTGCCAGGCAATCTGGCGCTCACTGCGGCCAGCATCACCAATCAGGCCATCTTGGTGGGTAAAACGCTGCAACTGACGACAGGGGCACTGCAAAATACCGGGCGCCTTGAGGCTGACAGCATGACGCTGAACGTCGATACCCTGGACAATGCCGCTGCGCTGATGGGCGACGACATCGCCGTGTACGGGCGCATCATCGACAACCACGGCGCGCCTGCGGTGATGGCGGCGACCCGCAGTCTGACGGTGCAGGCCGGTGAGCGCCTGACCAACCGGGAGGGGGCATTGATCTACAGCGCCGACCGTCTGCAGTTGCACAGTGATGACCTGATTGAGAACCGGGCGAGCTTTATCGAAGCGGATGGTGATGCTACCGTGGAGGCCCGTCGCCTGAACAACCTGCGTGAAGGGCTGGTGATTGAGCGTGACGCCGAGAAAAGCGACTACAAATGGCACCGCTACAACTACTACTGGCGCTCCTACGGTTCAAAGGTCAACCCCGATAAAAGCACCATGGCGCCAACCACCCAGCAGTTGACCTTCCAGGATGACGCGGCGGCGCAAACCAATCGCTACGGCACCCTGCTGGCCATCGATGCGGCGGGCAAGCGCGCGCAGGTGCGGGTCAAGGACAACAAGGGCCAATTGACCGACCTGTGGGTCAACTACCTGGCGCTCAAGCCGAATGCCGACGGCAGCTATGCGATGACGTTCTACGAAACGCGGGGGGGAAACCAGCTGGCGACTATCCCAACGCCTTACCAAAACGGCTTCCATTGGGAACACGACTGGACGCAGGTGATGACCTGGGATCCCGAAAAGCATGTCGACATCGACAGCGCGCCATTCATCACCGATTACAACAACTTCCGCGAGCGTACCGAAAGCGGCACGCTGACGCGCGACAGGCTGGTCTCCGAGGGCATCGGTGCGCGCATTCTGGCGGGCGGCAATATGGTGCTGCGCATCACGGGAGGGTTGCTCAATGACGCCAGCGTCATTACCGCCAACGGCAATCTGACGCAGGACGGCGGCGGCAGCGTGGACAACCGCGGTTACTCGGTTAACGAGCGGCGTCAGGCGGCTATCGTTGACCATTATGATAAGGACACGCATCACTGGTACCCCACGTTCAACCGGGACGAAACCACGGCGCTGGCGACCGTTGATGGCGTGATCACCGGCAATGGCACGGTCACCATCAACGGCGCCCGCATCACCAACACCACGGTCAATCAGGCGCAAATCAGTCAACTTGATGCGGCGTTGAAGGCAGTAGATGCCGAACGCGCCGAGCTTGAACGCAATCCGCTGGCCTTCACGGTAGAGGGGGCTGCCCGACCTGACGGCGATACGACGTTGGCACAGGGCGAACAGATGACGCAACCCGGCGCCACGCCGTCCTCGCCGCTGGGGCGCCCGCTGTTGCCGTCTGAGCTGGCGCTGACGCAGTTACAGCATCTGGGCAATGTGGCCACCACCATCCCCAATAACGGCTTGTTTAGTCAACATACGGCGACCGGTAGCCCGTTCCTGGTGGTGACCGATGAACGCTTTACCCGCCGCGACAACTTTATCAGCAGCGACTATATGCTGGGGCGCGTAGGGTATGACCCCGCGCAGGCTCATAAGCGCCTGGGCGATGGCTTTTACGAGCAGCGCCTGGTGCGCGAGCAGGTGCTGGCGCTGACCGGAAAACCGTCCGTCAAGGGCTGGGATGCGATGGAACAGTATCAGCAACTGATGAACAACGGCAGCAAAGTCGCCCAGGATTTCCATCTGGTGCCGGGCGTGGCCTTGACGCCAGAGCAAATTGCGGCGCTGCAACAGGATATCGTCTGGCTGGTGAGCGAGACGGTGCAAACGGCCGCCGGCCCGCAAACGGTGTGGGTGCCGAAGGTGTACCTGGCGCAGACCACGCTGCGCCTGACCGGCGATGGCGCAGTGATTGGCGGCGGTAACCTGCAGCTCTCGGCGGGCAGCATCACCAATGCCGGCAACCTGTTTGCCGAGAAGGCACTGGCCGTTGATGCCGGGCAGTTCCTGCATCAGGGCGGCGACATCAAGGCCGGCAGCATTGACGTGCAGGCAGACAGTTTGACCATGAGCACCAACCTGCAGGATGCGCTGCGCCAGGCGACGATGAGCGCCGGCGATATTTTTCTCAGCGGCACCAATATCACCCTCGCGGGGGCGAAACTCGATGCTAACGATACGCTCAGCCTGAGCGCGCGCAATGACCTGACCATCACCACCGCGAAAAGCCGCCATACCGCCGACCTTGAGGTTATCTCCGGTTCAATGGGTAACCGCACCGGTAGCGGCACGGAAGCGGCCGGCGAGCGGATGGCGCACGTCAGCGGCGAATGGCAGCAGGCTCTGGGGAGTGAGCTTAACGCCGGCGGCAACCTCACGCTCAATGCCTGGCGAGACGTCACGTTCACGGGCAGCCAGGCCAGCGCCGCCGGCAGCACCCGCGTGCAGGCCGGCGGCGATATCAACATCGGGGCCGAAAGCACCACCAACACCACACACCTGAACGCCAACAGCCGTACGTCATCCGTCAGCAACGACCGCCAGGAAGAGCGGCTGACATTAAGCACGCTCGGCGGCGACCAGGGCGTCACCCTGGTGGCGGGCAACCGCCTGTTGGCCGAAGGTGTGCAGATTGACAGCAAAGAGGGGCGTATTGGCGTCAGCGCGCAGGACGTGACCATTAAAGACGCGCGTACCCGCACGCAAGACCAGGACAGCGAAAACAAACGCGAGGGCAAAACCAAAAGCCATCGCATCGAGCAAACCGAGCGCGAAATCAGCACCGGCAGCACCTTCAGCGCGCGCGACGGCGTGACAGTGGTCGGGCGTGAAGGTGACGTTACGGTCACCGGCAGTACCCTGCACAGCGAACAGGGTGCCATCGCCCTGCAGGCGAAAAAGGATGTCACCCTTAACCACACTACCGACAGCGAACATCGCGTCTCCAGCGAAGAGAGCCGCGGCCGGAAAACCAAGGGGGAGCGCGCCGAAGAAGTCCTGCGGGAAAATGTGGTGGGCAGCACCCTCAGCGGGCGTGACGGCGTTACTGTGGTGGCGCAGGACGGCAGCATCACCGCCACGGCCAGCGCCCTGCACAGCGAACAGGGTGCCGTTGCCCTGCAGGCGAAGCAGGATGTCACCCTCAATACCGCCACCGAACGCGAGTCGACCTTCAGTGAAGAGCGGTCACAGAAAAAGGGCTTCCTGAAAAAAAGCAGCAGCCACAGTATCGCCAACGATGCGACCACGCGCGAGAAAGGCAGCCTGCTGAGCGGCAACAGCGTCAGCGTTAACGCCGGTAACGACCTGACGGTTACCGGCTCGGCCATTGCCGCCGACCGGGACGTGAACCTGCAGGCCGGCCGTAACGTTGACATCGGTGCGGCCACCGAGACCGACACGCATTACCGACTGGAAGAGAAGAAAAAGAGCGGCCTGCTGGGCAGCGGTGGCATTGGGTTTACGATTGGCAAACAGTCGAGTAAACACGAAATCGACGAGAAAGGCCGGACCCAGAGCCAGAGCGTCAGCACCGTCGGCAGCAGCCAGGGCAGCGTCAACATCACGGCGGGCAACCAGCTGCACATTGGCGGCGCCGACCTGGTGGCGGGCAAGGACCTGACGTTGACCGGCGACAGCGTGACTATCGACCCCGGCTACGATCAACGCACGCGCAAAGAAACCTACGAGCAGAAGCAGAGCGGCCTGAGCGTGGCGTTGTCGGGCACCGTAGGCGGCGCGCTCAATACCGCCGTCAGCTCGGCGCAGCAGGCGCGAAAAGAAGGCGATGGGCGCCTGAACGCGCTGCAAAATACCAAGGCGGCGCTGTCCGGCGTGCAGGCTGCACAGGCTGCTGAACTCGACAAACTCAACACAGATGCGGGGAAAGGCGCCACCAACACCGTCGGCATCAGTGCTTCCTACGGCAGCCAGTCGTCGAAGAGCGA
>NZ_KV792393.1:5599-8125 GCF_001808215.1 Serratia sp. HMSC15F11 | reverse complement strand
TAAGAATGCGGTGGAGAATAACTATCTGAGCGTTCAGGAGAAGACCGAGCTTGAACTGGCGAAGCAGAAACTCCAGAACAGCAACGACCCGGCAGAGCGTGAGCAGGCCCAGCAGAAGATCAATGAACTGCGTGAAAAGGACATCGCCAGCGACAAGAAAGTGATCGAAGCCTGCGGTAACGGTGGCGCAGCTAGCGCGGCCTGTGCGAGTGCGAGACTGGAAGTTATCGCTGCCAAAGGTGAGTATGAAACCGGGCCGTACAACTCGAAGGTGAGCCAGCAATACGCAGATGCTTACGGCCAGATAGTGAACCTGTTGAATATCACCAGTGTTGATGCACAGAATCAACAACAGGTGAAAGATGCGATGGTGAACTATGCCATGGTGCAGCTTGGCGTAGATAAGGCTACGGCAGAGGCCTACATCGAAACCTATGATGGGATGAAGGCTGTAGCGGCCTCGTTGACTCCTGTGCTTGGTTCAGCGGCAGCGAAGCAGCTTAGTAAGATTGTTGATGCAAATCTGAAGGTTGTGGCGAAAGGGAACGTTGACGGTAATAAGTTCAGTGATACTAACCAAGGTATTAGACCTTCACAGTTAGCCGATTTTAATAAACCGACTCTTATCAACGATGTGGTACAAGCCAAGATAGATAAGCGCCCTGATAAAAATTACCCTAATGGAAATATGGGCACAGCTCATGCAGAAATAGGCGTGATCCAACAGGCCTACGAGAAAGGGATGACTAACGGCAAAGACATGCTTATGTCGGTGAGTGGGCAAGATGTTTGTTCTTTCTGTCTAACTGATATAAAACTCATGGCTGAGAAGTCTGGGCTTAAGTCCCTAACCTTGTTTGAAGAGAGTACAGGCAGGACTTTATATTGGGAGGCCGGTACGAAAGGCTTCCGTATTAAAGGAGCTAACGATGAGTAAGTTGCACCTCTCCTGGTCTTGTTCGCCCAAAGGCGGTACTAAGAAATCTGATAGCTGGGATGACATCGATAACCTACTAAATAATCTTCGTTTATCTAGTGGTTGTGTGACAGTGGATAAATTGGATGATGAGGGTTATTTAATCTCAGAAATTCAAGTGAGAATGGAAAAAGGCCTTTATATGGTTACTTTTTTGAATGAAGAAGATGAGGTTATGACACTTTCGGATTTAACTCAACCGGATGAAAAGGTATTGATCCTCGGAGATTATTGGTCCGCAAGGCAGGCCACAAAAGACTTTGATCTTGTTGTCAAAGCTTTTAAGGAGTTCTTTGATACTGGCAACGTATCAACGGAACTTCTGAACTGAGAGTAGAATCCCGGTCAACTGGCCGGGATTTTTGTTTTTTTACGCTTTGAAAACGCCCACCTCTCGCCGCTGCAACCGAATCACACCGGGTGCAGCGCACCTCAAGCTGTTCAACGCAGGCAATGCCGGACTCGGTGAGCCAGTCGCCGCCGATCACCAGCTCACCGTTCTGCCGCACCCAGTCGGCGCCAAGGTCGTGGCGGTACTGGCTGGCTTCACAGAGCGCTTTCCATATGGCTTCGTCAGTGACGACCGTGTTCCAGAGTGTGTGATGCTGAAGTGTCAGTTGTCATGGGGGCCAAGGGCAAACCCGACGTGAACTGACCGCCTTGGCGGAGGCGAAAAACGCCGCTGCCGGCTTGCAGCCGGGCGACGAGGGTGCGGCGCAGGGCGCCACCAACACCGTCGGCATCAGCGCTTCCTACGGCAGCCAGTCGTCGAAGAGCGAAACCCGCACCGACAGCCGCCAGTCGCAGGGCAGCACGCTCACCGCCGGGCAAAACCTGTCGATAACGGCGAACGGCAAGAACCACAATGCACAGAGTGGTGATATCGCCATCACCGGCAGCCAGCTGAAAGCGGGCAAAGACCTGTCGCTCGATGCGGCGCGGGACATTACCCTGCAGTCGGCGCAGAACAGCGAAAGCACCGTCGGCAAGAACGAGAGCCGCGGCGGCAACGTCGGTGTCGGCATCGGCGCCGGTTCGGGCGGGTACGGCATCAGCGTCTCGGCCGGCGTCAATGCCGGCAAGGGGCATGAGAATGGCAACGGTCTGACTCATGCCGAAACCACCCTGGATGCCGGCAGTCATCTCAACCTGACCAGCGGCCGCGACACCCGGCTTACCGGCGCTCAGGCCAGCGGCGAAAAGGTCACCGTCGACGTGGGCCGTGACCTTCGGCTTGAAAGCGAACAGGACAGCGAACGCTATGACGCCAGGCAGCAAAACGCCAGCGCGGGCGGCAGCTTCACCTTCGGCTCGATGACCGGCTCAGCCAACGTGAGCGCCAGCAAGGACAAGCTGCACAGCAACTTCGACTCGGTGAAAGAGCAGACCGGGCTGTTTGCGGGCAAGGGCGGGTATGACGTCAAGGTCAAAGAACACACCCAGCTCGACGGCGCTGTGATTGCAAGCCAAGCGGACAAAGAGAACAACCGCCTTGATACCGGCACGCTGGGCTGGACCGACATCCACAACCAGGCGGACTACAGCGCAAC
>NZ_KV792393.1:4726-5579 GCF_001808215.1 Serratia sp. HMSC15F11 | reverse complement strand
GCGGGCAAGGGCGGGTATGACGTCAAGGTCAAGGAGCACACCCAGCTTGATGGCGCCGTCATTGCCAGCACGGCCGACAAAGATAAGAACCGCCTCGATACTGGCACGCTGGGCTGGACGGACATCCACAACCAGGCGGACTACAGCGCAACGCATAGCGGCGGCAGCTTCAGCACCGGCGGGCCGGTGGGCAAAGACCTGCTGACCAATATGGCCGGCGGCATGCTGTCGGGTGCCAACCACAACGGTCATGCCGAGGGCACGACGAAGGCCGGGGTTAGCGAAGGGACGCTGATAGTCCGCGACGCCGACAAACAGCAGCAGGATGTGGAGCAGCTAAACCGTGATACGGATAACGCCAACGCCGGCAGCATCAGCCCGATATTCAACAAGGAGAAGGAGCAAAAGCGGCTCAAGCAGGCGCAGTTGATTGGGGAGATTGGCGGACAGGCGATGGACGTTATCCGCACGCAGGGCGATATCGCCGGGCTGAAGGCACAGAAAGACCCGGCGGCGCTGGCGCAGGCCCGGGAGCAGCTTGAGAAGAGCGGCAAACCGTTCCGTGAGGCGGACGTGTTGCAGCGGGCGTACGACAACGCGATGCGGCAATACGGCACCGGCAGCGACCTGCAGAAGGCGGCGCAGGCGGTAACGGGGGCGCTGACGGCACTGGCGGGCAATAACCTGGCGGGGGCGCTGGCGAGCGGTGCTTCGCCGTACCTGGCGACGGAAATCAAGAAACTGACCACCAATCCGCTGACCGGTGAAGTCGACGTTGCTGCCAACACAATGGCGCACGCTGTACTGGGCGCGGTGACGGCGCAGCTGAACAACCAGTCGGCCGCAGCAGGCG
>NZ_KV792393.1:4254-4706 GCF_001808215.1 Serratia sp. HMSC15F11 | reverse complement strand
GGCAGCTTCAGCACCGGCGGGCCGGTGGGCAAGGATCTGCTGACCAACATGGCCGGTGGCATGCTGTCGGGTGCCAACAACAGCGGGCATGCCGAGGGCGCGACGAAGGCCGGCGTCAGTGAGGGTACGCTGATAGTTCGCGACAAAGACAAACAGCAACAGGATGTGGCGCAGCTGAACCGGGATACCGAGCATGCCAACGCCGGCAGCATCAGCCCGATATTCAACAAGGAGAAGGAGCAAAAGCGGCTCAAGCAGGCGCAGTTGATTGGGGAGATTGGCGGCCAGGCGATGGACGTGATCCGTACGCAGGGAGATATCGCCGGGCTGAAAGCGGCCCTGACGGCACACCCTGAGCTTAAGGGCAACGAGACGGCGCTGAAGCAGACCGACGCTTATCGGAAGGCGATGAAGGAATATGGCACCGGCAGCGACCTGCAGAAGGCGGCGCA
>NZ_KV792393.1:2275-4234 GCF_001808215.1 Serratia sp. HMSC15F11 | reverse complement strand
CCTCGCCGTACCTGGCGACGGAAATCAAGAAACGGGTCGGTGAAGACAACATGGCCGCCAATGCGATGGCGCACGCGGTGCTGGGCGCGGTGACGGCGCAGCTGAATAACCAGCCGGCGCTGGCGGGCGGGTTGGGTGCCGGCGGCGCGGAACTGGCAGCGCGGGTTATCGCAGACAAGCTGTTCAATGCTGATACGCCGGCGAAGCGCGCGCAGCTGAGCGAAAGCGAGAAGCAGCAGGTCAGCGCATTGAGCCAGTTGGCCGCAGGGCTTGCAGGCGGGCTGGCGACGGGCGATACTGCAGGAGCGGTAACGGCGGCGCAGACCGGCAAGAATGCGGTGGAGAATAACTATCTGAATCAGTCTCAGTCTATTGCTTTTGATAAAGAGCTGTCAGATTGTCGGAAATCAGGTGGCGACTGCCAAGCAGTTATAGATAAGTGGAAACAAATTAGCGATAAGCAAAGTGCAGAAACCGATCAGAAGTTGAAAGATAATCCACTGGAGGCCGTAGTTATTGACAAAGAGCTGGCTCAAGGTGGCATTGAGATGACAGAACGGCCCGGTTGGTTAGGTAGAATTCCTGGCGTGGATGTGATGACCAGTGAGGAAGCCAAAGCCTATGTCCAGCAGTGGAATAGCCAGGATCTGGCAAATATTGATGTAAACAGCCCTGGTTGGATGAGTTTTGCATCATACGCATCAAATCCTGAGAACCAAGCAGCTTTAACATCTCTGGGTGTACTGGGTAAGGATTTAATTGCGATAGCAAAAAACAGCCTAACAACTAAATCTTTATTTAAAGAAATGACAATTCAGGGTATTAAATTTACACCTGAAAATGTTGTTGGTGCTGCAAAGGATAATAGTGGAAAAATTATCTTCCTTGAGAAAGGGAATTCAAAATCGGGGTTGCAACATATAGTGGAAGAGCATGGTGACCAATTTGCACAAATTGGCGTGTCAGAAGCACGTATTCCCGATGTCGTAATGAAGGCTGTTACTGATGGTAAAATTGTTGGTTATCAGGGCGCTGGAGCTGGGCGTCCAATTTACGAAACCATGATCGACGGTAAGAAATATAATATTGCTGTTACTGTGGGGAGTAATGGATACGTAGTAGGAGCTAACTTGCGAGGGTCAGTAAAATGAAAGAAATAAAGTTAATGGCTGATTATCATTGCTATCCATTATGGGGAACGACTCCAGATGATTTTGGGGATATATCTCCCGACGAGTTACCAATATCTTTGGGGTTAAAAAATAGCCTTGAGGCTTGGGCAAAACGATATGATGCCATACTTAATACAGATGATCCGGCATTGTCTGGTTTTAAAAGTGTGGAAGAGGAAAAGCTATTTATTGATGACGGTTATAAATTAGCTGAGCTTCTTCAAGAAGAACTGGGAAGTGCATACAAAGTTATATATCACGCTGATTACTAAACCCTATTCAACTGTGAGACAGGATATGTTTTGTAAAGAGTCGAGCACCGGCCAATAGATCGGGGTTGCTGCCTCTGAAGCCTTAAAAACATCCATTTCCTGTCGTTGCAACTGGAGCGCAGCGCTCACTTCCACAGCGGGCATGCCGAGGGCTCGACGAAGGCCGGCGTCAGTGAGGGTACGCTGATAGTTCGCGACAAAGACAAACAGCAGCAGGATGTGGCGCAGCTAAACCGGGATACCGAGCATGCCAACGACGGCAGCATCAGCCCGATATTCAACAAGCAGAAGGAGCAAAATCGGCTCAAGCAGGCGCAGCTGATTGGGGAAATCGGCGGACAGGCGATGGATGTCATCCGCACACAGGGGGATATTGCCGGGCTGAAGGCACAGAAAGACCCGGCGGCGCTGGCGCAGGCCAGGGAGCAGCTGGAGAAGAGCGGCAAACCGTTCCGCGAAGCGGACGTGCTGCAACGGGCGTATGACAACGCGATGCGGCAATACGGCACCGGCAG
>NZ_KV792393.1:0-2255 GCF_001808215.1 Serratia sp. HMSC15F11 | reverse complement strand
TGCAGAAGGCGGCGCAGGCGGTGACGGGGGCGCTGGCGGCGCTGGCGGGCAACAACCTGGCGGGTGCGCTGGCGAGCGGCGCCTCGCCGTACCTGGCGACGGAAATTAAAAAGCGGGTCGGTGAAGACAATATCGCCGCCAACGCGATGGCGCACGCGGTGCTGGGCGCGGTGACTGCGCAGCTGAACAACCAGTCGGCCGCTGCCGGGGGACTGGGCGCCGGCGGCGGGGAGCTGGCGGCGCGCTACATTGCCGGCCAGCTGTTCCCGGACAAGACGGCAGAGCAGCTGAGCGAAAGCGAGAAGCAACAGGTGAGCGCGCTGAGCCAATTGGCCGCAGGGCTTGCAGGCGGGCTGGCGACGGGGGATACTGCAGGAACGGTGACCGGTGGACAGGCCGGGAAGAATGCGATTGAGAATAACTATCTGAGCGTGTCTGAAAAGACAGAGCTTGAGATAGCGAAGCAGACACTTAAAAACAGTAAAGATCCGGCAGAGCGCGAAAAGGCGCAGCAGAAATATGATGCATTGCTTGAAAAAGATATCAGCACTGATAAGGCTGTAATCGCTGCGTGCAGCAATGGACAGGCAGCCAGCGCGGCTTGTGCCGGTGAAAGATTGAAAGTTATTGCAGTTAAAGGGGGTTATGAAACCGGAAATTACAATAACCAAGCCAGCGATATGTATCCGGATGCTTACGGGCAGATAGTAAACCTGCTGAATCTCACCAGTGTTGATGCACAGAATCAGCAGCAGGTGAAGGATGCGATGGTAAACTATGCCATGGCGCAGTTCGGTGTGGATAAAGCGACGGCTGAAAACTACATCGAAACTTATGACGGAATGAAGATTGTTGCGGCTTCGATGACACCAGTGTTAGGTGCTGCGGCAGCTAATAAAATTAGTGCATTAGGCCAGAGGGTTGTTAAGGAAAGCGTACCTAAAAACCCTAACTCTTCAAGTGCAATTACAGATGCTGAAGCTGGAGGCTATTCTTACTACGATAAATTCAAGAATGCCAATGGTGGGTGGGATTGGCCCAAGAATTTGGGATTTGAAGGTGATCCTGTCAAAACCACAATTCCGGTAGGCACGCGCCTGGATAGATATGGTGAGCCTAATGGTTCTTTCCTTGCACCGAAAGGTACGCCTTACGAACAACGAGCCCTAGCGCCAGGTGCTAAAGCTGAAAAATACTATGAACATGAAGTAATAAAACCCTTGCCTGCTATACAAGGAAAGATTGCCCCCGCTTTTGGTGAGCCTGGTGGGGGTATTCAAATATTACCTAATATGCAAGATCGAGTGAATGTGGAATGGCTATTGAAGAATGGATATATTCGTGAGGTTCGCTAACATGTTGCTGAATATCAATGAAATACAAAAGAAAATTGACGCGTTGACCTTGCAAGCTGGTCTCCCAAGACATTCAGTTAATCTTTGTTCCGCTCCAATTGGTGATGGCACTCCATATGTTACATTTGAAAACAATGTATATAATTACATTCATTCAGAAAGAGGTTATGAATTTTCGCGGAAGGTTACTGGGTCGCTAGATGAACTACTTTATTGGGTCATGTCAGAACTCGCTTATAAGACAGCATTCCAATATGAGTTAGAACACAGGGTGAAAGGCAGAGATGGACGACGCATCGCTTTCCCAAAATTTATTGAGTTAATGGCAAGTATGAATCTTTCATGGAAGCTAAAAGCACGACATGAAATTCAAAAAATTCTGACTGAAGCACCCTACGACGATAGTCTTTATACATAAGGGTAATGAATCCCAGTTTTTGCGGCTGGGATTATTGTGGAGAATAACCATCTGAACTTGCCGAATGGGCTAATGGATGCAGGGCGGGCCACTTCGACACTGAGCAAGTTTATGACGGAGCATGGCGCCACGCCGGAAGAGGTAACGCAGGCGCAGAGCGACCTGGCAAAAGGTCTGGGAACAGGAGCACCACAGCCGGCTACCGAGCTTGTGAAGAAATGGGCGCTATTGATGAGCACAGCAGCGACAATGGGCACGGGGTCTGGCGTCGGTGTCGGAGCGGCAGCAACGGGAGGGGCTGTTGGCGGTGCTGCGAATGTCAGTACGCAACTCACGGTGAATGGAGACAAACCCTTCAGCTACACCGATGCACTACTTGCTATAGGGACGGGGGCATTATCGCAAGGTAAAGGCCCGTTGCTGACAGGCGGTGTCAGTGTTGGCGGTGCTTTGGCGGACAGGCGATGGACGTTATCCGCACG
>NZ_KV792392.1:0-132597 GCF_001808215.1 Serratia sp. HMSC15F11 | reverse complement strand
CCCCGGTAAAGCGCGATGAACCTTTTTTTATGCCCGACGCTCCCGCCGGCGGGGGAAGCCCTTATACTCTCGGCAATGACAACAGAACGGGAGACGAACCCGTTCGGACCCCATCAGGCTGTAGAGGTTACGCATGGATATTTTACGTATTGGTTTGGTTTCCGTTTCCGACCGCGCTTCCGGCGGCGTTTATCAGGATAAAGGCATCCCGGCGCTGGAAGAGTGGCTGAGCAGTGCGCTGGCGACGCCGTTCAAGCTGGAAACCCGGCTGATCCCCGATGAGCAGACGCAAATTGAACAGACGCTGTGTGAGCTGGTGGACGAAATGGGCTGCCATCTGGTGCTGACCACCGGCGGCACCGGGCCGGCGCGCCGCGACGTCACCCCCGACGCCACGCTGGCGATCGCCGATCGCGTGATGCCCGGTTTCGGCGAGCAAATGCGTCAGATCAGCCTACACTATGTGCCAACGGCAATTCTTTCGCGTCAGGTGGGGGCGATCCGCAAACAGGCGCTGATCATCAACCTGCCCGGCCAGCCGAAGTCGATCAAGGAAACGCTGGAAGGGGTAAAGGATGAGCAGGGCAATGCGGTGGTGCACGGCATCTTCGCCAGCGTGCCTTATTGCATTCAACTGCTCGACGGGCCTTACGTCGAAACGCACGCCGCGGTGGTAGCAGCATTTCGGCCAAAGAGCGCGCGTCGCGAGATAAACCTCTAAATTTCAGCATTCTGCGAGATCGGCTTCAGCCCGTCTGGTGTGAAAATAATTTGCCGCTATAGTAAGGATTATTTTACAGAAAGCCTGCGGCTTTTATTTTTACAGCCTTTACCGACGGTGCCCTATGCCTCACGACACTAATCGCCGGCTGAACCGGCAAGACTACAAAACGCTGACGTTGGCCGCGTTGGGCGGCGCGCTGGAGTTTTACGACTTCATCATCTTCGTGTTCTTCGCCGCCGTGGTCGGCGATCTGTTCTTCCCGGCGGACATGCCGGAGTGGCTACGTCTGGTGCAAACCTTCGGCATTTTCGCCGCCGGCTATCTGGCCCGCCCGCTGGGCGGCATCGTGATGGCGCACTTCGGCGATCTGGTCGGCCGCAAGAAGATGTTTACCCTGAGCATTCTGCTGATGGCGTTGCCGACGCTGGCGATGGGCCTGCTGCCGACTTACGCCAGCATCGGCATCGCTGCGCCGCTGTTGCTGCTGCTGATGCGCGTGCTGCAGGGGGCGGCGATCGGCGGTGAGGTGCCGGGCGCCTGGGTCTTCGTCGCCGAACACGTGCCGCGCCGGCGCATCGGCTTCGCCTGCGGCACGCTGACCGCCGGGCTGACGGTAGGCATTCTGCTGGGTTCGGTGGTGGCGACGGTGATCAACACTACACTCAGCCCGCAGAGCATCGCCGGCGGCGGCTGGCGTATTCCTTTCCTGTTGGGCGGCATGTTCGGCCTGGTGGCGATGTACCTGCGCCGCTGGCTGCAGGAAACGCCGATCTTCATCGAGATGCAGGCGCGTAAAGCGCTGGCCGAGGAGCTGCCGCTGAAGTCGGTGGTGCTCAACCACAAGCGGGAAGTGGTGGTATCGATGCTGCTGACCTGGCTGCTCTCCGCCGGCATCGTGGTGGTGATCCTGATGACTCCGACCTATCTGCAAAAGCAGTTTGGCATTGCGCCGGCATTGACGCTGCAGGCCAACAGCATCGCCACCATCATGCTGATCGCCGGTTGCATCGTCGCCGGTTTGTCGGCCGATCGCTTCGGCGCCAGCAAAACGCTGGTGGTCGGCAGTGTGCTGCTGGCCGGCTGCAGCTGGCTGTTCTATCAGACGGTGGGCGTGCATCCGGAAATGCTGTTCGCCTGTTATGCGCTGGTGGGGTTCAGCGTAGGCGTGGTGGGGGCTGTGCCGTTCGTGATGGTGCGGGCGTTTCCGGCGGAAGTGCGGTTTACCGGCATCTCGTTCTCATATAACGTCTCGTACGCTATTTTTGGCGGTTTAACCCCTATTTTTGTGACGCTGATCATGAAATTGACCCCGTTAGCACCCGCTTACTACGTGCTGGCGCTGTCGCTCATCGGGCTGCTGCTCGGCCTCTACCTGCATCGCGACCTGAACAGCGAAGCCGGGGAGCGGCGAGCCGATTCCTACAGCTAAAAAAAAGCCCTGCACTGCAGGGCTTTTTCATCAGGGAAGGGCGATTATGCCGTGACCGGCGAGGCCGCGACGCGGGCCGGAGCCGGCTCGCCAATCGGCAGCACGGTGCGGCCGTATTGCTCGTTGAGCACTTCGGCCATCGCCAGGTAAATGGCGCTGGCGCCGCAGATGATGCCTTCATAGCCAGCGAAGGTCAGCAGTGCGTGATTGCCGGTGATGTTGCCGACGGCCAGCAGGGCGAACAGCAGCGTGAGGCTGGCGAACACGAACTGCAGCACGCGGTTGGCGGCCAGGGTGCCGAAGAACATGAACAGGGTGAAGACGCCCCACAGCGCCAGGTAGATGCCCAGCACGTGCGCCTCGGTGGCCTCAGCCAGGCCCAGACGCGGCAGCAGCAGCAGGCCGACCAGGCTCAGCCAGAAGCTGCCGTAGGCGGTGAAAGCGGTCATGCCGAAGGTGTTGCCCTTCTTGTATTCCAGCAGACCGGCCAGGATCTGGGCCAGGCCACCGAAGAAAATCCCCATGCTGATGATGGCGGAGTTCAGTGGGAAAAAGCCCGCGTTGTGCAGGTTCAGCAAGACGGTGGTCATCCCGAAGCCCATCAGGCCGAGAGGGCCGGGATTCGCCAACTTGTTGGTGTGCATAAGTCCTCTGCGATAACAGAAAATTAACGGAAACAGCGAAGTAAAATAATAAATGGTCTGAATGGCCAAAAAATCGAAGTTTTCCACCAGAGCGCGCGCATCATAATGATCCCCGCAGCCGGAAACAATGATCTGAATGACGATAAAAAAAGAAATTTTTTTCGCCTTGCCCCTTGATGCCGGATTGGATGGCCCCATCTTATTTGCAACCGCAGTTGCTAACCGCGGGTCGCACTGAGATATCGGGCAGTTGAAAAGCAAAAAATCGCCCGCATATAGGTTAGCAACCTGACTGATTATGAATTTTTTAGTGGAGACGTTTAGATGGGTAAAATTATTGGTATCGACCTGGGTACTACCAACTCTTGCGTAGCAATTATGGATGGTGCCAAGGCACGCGTGCTGGAAAACGCCGAGGGCGACCGCACCACTCCTTCTATTATCGCCTATACCCAGGACGGTGAAACTCTGGTTGGCCAGCCGGCTAAGCGTCAGGCAGTGACCAACCCTGAAAACACCCTGTTTGCCATCAAGCGCCTGATCGGTCGCCGCTTCCAGGATGAAGAAGCGCAGCGCGACAAAGCGATCATGCCGTACAAAATCGTCGAAGCCGACAACGGCGACGCCTGGCTGGAAGTGAAAGGCCAGAAAATGGCTCCGCCACAGATCTCTGCGGAAGTGCTGAAGAAAATGAAGAAAACGGCGGAAGATTACCTGGGCGAACCGGTAACTGAAGCGGTTATCACCGTACCGGCTTACTTCAACGACGCCCAGCGTCAGGCGACCAAAGACGCCGGCCGCATCGCGGGTCTGGAAGTCAAGCGCATCATCAACGAACCGACCGCTGCGGCCCTGGCCTACGGTCTGGACAAAGAAGTCGGCAACCGCACCATCGCGGTTTATGACCTGGGCGGCGGTACTTTCGATATCTCCATCATCGAAATCGACGACGTTGACGGCGAAAAAACCTTCGAAGTACTGGCGACCAACGGTGATACCCACCTGGGTGGCGAAGACTTCGACAGCCGTCTGATCAACTACCTGGTGGAAGAGTTCAAGAAAGATCAGGGTATCGATCTGCGCAACGATCCGCTGGCGATGCAGCGTCTGAAAGAAGCCGCTGAGAAAGCGAAGATCGAACTGTCTTCCGCTCAGCAGACCGACGTTAACCTGCCGTACATCACTGCAGACGCGACCGGTCCAAAACACATGAACATCAAAGTGACTCGCGCCAAACTCGAGTCGCTGGTTGAAGATCTGGTGGCGCGCTCTATCGAGCCGCTGAAAGTGGCGCTGAAAGACGCAGGCCTGTCGGTTTCCGACATTCAGGACGTGATCCTGGTGGGCGGCCAGACCCGTATGCCAATGGTGCAGAAGAAAGTCGCAGACTTCTTCGGCAAAGAGCCGCGTAAAGACGTGAACCCGGACGAAGCGGTTGCCGTGGGCGCTGCGGTACAGGGCGGCGTGTTGGCCGGTGATGTGAAGGACGTTCTGCTGCTGGACGTGACCCCGCTGTCGCTGGGTATCGAAACCATGGGCAGCGTGATGACGCCGCTGATCACCAAAAACACCACGATCCCGACCAAGCACAGCCAGGTGTTCTCTACCGCTGAAGACAACCAGTCTGCGGTAACCATCCACGTGCTGCAGGGTGAGCGTAAGCGCGCCAGCGATAACAAATCTCTGGGCCAGTTCAACCTGGACGGCATTCAGGCGGCACCGCGCGGCATGGCGCAGATCGAAGTGACCTTCGATATCGATGCCGACGGCATCCTGCACGTGTCTGCCAAAGACAAGAACACCGGTCGTGAGCAGAAGATCACCATCAAGGCATCTTCTGGCCTGAACGAAGACGAAATCCAGAAAATGGTGCGCGACGCCGAGCTGAACGCTGAAGCCGACCGCAAGTTCGAAGAGCTGGTACAGACACGTAACCAGGCGGATCACCTGATCCACGGCACTCGCAAGCAGCTGGAAGAAGCGGGCGACAAACTGCCGGCGGAAGACAAAACGGCGATCGAAGCGGCGCTGAAAGATCTGGAAGCGGCGGTGAAAGGCGAAGATAAAGCCGAGATCGAAGCGAAGACTCAGGCTCTGGTGCAGGTTTCCGGCAAACTGCTGGAAATGGCCCAGGCGCAGCAGGCTCAGCAGGGTGCTGACGCCGGCGCGGACAACGCGGCGCAGAAAGACGACGACGTGGTTGACGCTGAGTTCGAAGAAGTTAAAGACAAAAAATAATCGCCCTTAAGCGGGCACGGGGCGGCCGAGATGCCGCTCCCGGAAACCAGCACGGGCGTCGAGGCAACTCTGCGCCCGTGCACGCATGTTAAGGGTAAGCGAAAGAATGGCGAAGAAAGACTATTACGAGATTCTCGGCGTCAGCAAGACGGCGGATGAACGTGAGATCAAAAAGGCGTACAAACGTCTGGCGATGAAATACCATCCTGACCGCAACCAGGAACAAGACGCCGAAACCAAGTTTAAAGAAGTTAAAGAAGCTTACGAAGTCCTGACCGACGACCAAAAGCGCGCGGCCTACGACCAGTATGGGCACGCGGCCTTTGAACAGGGCGGCATGGGCGGCGGCGGCTTTGGCGGCGGTGCCGACTTCAGCGATATCTTTGGCGACGTGTTTGGCGACATCTTCGGCGGAGGCCGCCGTCAGCGCGCCAGCCGCGGTTCCGATCTGCGCTATAACATGGAGCTGACCCTCGAGGAAGCGGTACGTGGCGTCACCAAAGAGATCCGCATCCCGACGCTGGAAGAGTGCGACGTCTGCCACGGCAGCGGCGCCAAGCCGGGCAGCTCGCCGGTGACCTGTCCAACCTGTCACGGGCAGGGCCAGGTGCAGATGCGTCAGGGCTTCTTCACCGTGCAGCAGGCGTGTCCGCACTGCCATGGCCGCGGTCAGATCATCAAAGATCCGTGCAACAAGTGCCACGGCCACGGCCGGGTAGAAAAATCCAAAACGCTGTCGGTGAAAATTCCGGCCGGCGTCGATACCGGTGACCGCATCCGCCTGGCGGGTGAAGGCGAAGCCGGCGAGCACGGCGCACCGGCGGGCGATCTGTACGTTCAGGTGCAGGTGAAGGCGCACCCGATCTTCGAGCGCGAAGGCAACAACCTGTACTGTGAAGTGCCGATCAACTTCGCCATGGCGGCGCTGGGCGGTGAGATTGAAGTGCCGACGCTGGACGGCCGGGTGAAACTGAAGGTGCCTTCGGAGACCCAAACCGGCAAACTGTTCCGCATGCGCGGCAAGGGCGTGAAATCGGTGCGTGGCGGCAGCCAGGGTGACCTGCTGTGCCGCGTAGTGGTGGAAACCCCGGTCAATCTGAACGACAAGCAGAAGCAACTGCTGCGCGAGCTGGAAGAGAGCCTGGGTGGCCCGTCCGGTGACAAGAACAGCCCGCGATCGAAGAGCTTCTTCGACGGGGTGAAAAAGTTCTTTGACGACCTGACTCGCTAACCTGCTGTTTCTGCTGGTTTATATTAGAACCCCGGGCGTCTGTCCCGGGGTTTTTATTTGCATGTTGCACCACTAATTCCCTATAAATAATGTGACTTATTCGTGCTTTTGATCGGTTTTATCGAGTTATTTAGCATTTATAAACTTATTTTTTCGAACTAAAACGCCCTCTATACTCACTTCATGACTGTGGTTCGCAGGGCGCTACGCCCTGCACAGATTTGGAGAGACGTATTGTGACCAACATCATTCGTCAATTTTTACGTCAGGAAGCCGCGGGCGGCATCATTCTGATCGCGGCGGCGATCGTCGCCCTGATCATGGCCAACACCCCGGCGCAGGGGATCTATCAGGCATTCCTTAACCTGCCGGTGATGGTGAAGATTGCTTCGCTGGAGATCGCCAAGCCGCTGCTGCTGTGGATCAACGACGGCCTGATGGCCATCTTCTTCCTGGTGGTGGGGCTCGAGGTCAAGCGCGAGCTGATGCAAGGCTCGCTGTCCGGGCGCGACAAGGCGGTGTTTCCGGCGATCGCCGCGCTGGGCGGCATGCTGGCGCCGGCGCTAATTTATTTGCTGTTCAACGGCGCGGATGAAGTCACCCGCCAGGGCTGGGCGATCCCGGCCGCGACCGATATCGCCTTCGCGCTGGGCGTAATGGCGCTGCTGGGCAACCGTGTGCCGACCAGCCTGAAAGTGTTCCTGCTGGCGTTGGCGATCATCGATGACCTGGGCGTGATTATCATCATCGCGCTGTTCTACACCCATGAAGTGTCGATGGTGGCGCTGGGCGTGGCGGCGGCGGCGACGGTGCTGCTGGCGGTGATGAACTGGCGTGGCGTGGGTAAAACCTCGCTGTACATGATGGTCGGCCTGGTGTTGTGGGTAGCTATCCTCAAGTCCGGGGTACACGCGACGCTGGCCGGGGTGATCGTCGGCTTTATGATCCCGCTGAACGTCAAGAAGGGGCCGTCGCCGTCGGAGACGCTGGAACATGAGCTGCACCCTTGGGTCGCGTTTATGATCCTGCCGCTGTTCGCTTTCGCCAACGCCGGGGTCTCTTTGCAGGGCGTATCGCTGGAAGGGTTGACGTCGCTGTTGCCGGTCGGGATTGCGGCCGGGCTGTTTATCGGCAAGCCGCTGGGGATTTTCCTCTTCAGCCTGCTGGCGGTGAAAATGGGCATCGCCCGCTTGCCTGAGGGGATCGGTTTTAAACAGGTGTTTGCCGTTTCGGTGCTCTGTGGTATTGGTTTCACCATGTCGATTTTCATCGCCTCGCTGGCGTTTGGCGATGCGGATGCGGCGCTCAGCACCTATTCCCGCCTGGGGATCCTGTTGGGCTCCACTGCGGCGGCGGTGGCAGGGTATGGGCTGCTGCGTCTGGCGTTGCCGCGGGTGCGTTAATCCTGCGTGTGCCCGATAAGGGCACACAATAAAATGGCTGGTCGGAGCTGTGCGGTATAAAATATGTGCACCTTCGGCCGTTCTTCGTTGGGACTAATGGGGCTATACGTTGTCTGAAGCAGGGAAAGGAAGTTTGTCGCTCGTCAAGGCACACCGTTTGCCGCTGCGAAACGTTGTTAAGGAGAGCCGCTCGTGAGGATGTCGCATATCAACTTTAATCACCTTTACTATTTCTGGCAGGTCTGCAAGGCCGGTTCCGTGGTCGGTGCCGCCGAAGCGTTGTTTTTGACGCCGCAGACCATCACCGGCCAGATCAAAGCGCTGGAGGAGCGGTTGGACGGCAAGCTGTTCAAACGCCAGGGGCGCGGGTTGGTGCCTTCGGAGCTGGGGCAGCTGGTGTTCCGCTATGCCGACAAGATGTTTATGCTCAGTCAGGAAATGCTGGATATCGTCAACTACCGCAAAGAGTCGAACCTGCTGTTCGACGTTGGCGTGGCGGACGCGCTGTCGAAGCGCCTGGTCAGCCAGGTGTTGGAAACGGCGGTAGTGGTGGATAACGAACAGATCCACCTGCGCTGTTTTGAATCGACGCACGAGATGCTGTTGGAGCAGCTCAGCCAGCACAAGCTGGATATGATCCTGTCGGATTGCCCGGTAGACTCCAGCCAGCAGGAAGGGCTGTTCTCGCTGAAGCTGGGCGAGTGCGGCATCAGCTTCTTCTGCCGCCAGCCGGCGCCGGAGCTGCCGTTCCCGGCCTGCCTGGAGCAGCGCAAGCTGCTGATCCCCGGCCGCCGCTCGATGCTGGGGCGCAAGCTGCTCAACTGGTTCAATACGCAGGGCATTCAGGTGGAGATCTTGGGCGAGTTCGACGATGCGGCGCTGATGAAGGCCTTCGGCATGTACCACAATGCGATTTTCGTGGCGCCGACGCTGTATGCGCAGGATACCTACAACGATGACAACGTGGTGGAGATTGGGCGCATCGACAGCGTGCAGGAGGAGTATTACATCATCTTCGCCGAGCGCATGATCCAGCATCCGGCGGTGCAGCGCGTGTGCAACAAAGACTTTTCGGCGCTGTTTTCCTGCTAGCGGTTCAGTGAACGCAGGGCGTAAAAAAACCGGCCTGAGCCGGTTTTTTTATCAAGCAGATAACGAAATGCTTATTGCATTGCGTTGATGCGTGCAGTCAGGTTTGACTTATGACGCGCTGCTTTGTTTTTGTGGATCAGGCCTTTAGCTGCCTGACGGTCCACCAGTGGCTGCATTACCAGGAATGCAGTTTGTGCTGCTTCTTTGTCGCCAGCTGCGATAGCTGCGTCTACCTTCTTGATGAAGGTACGCACCATTGAGCGACGGCTAGCGTTATGCTTGCGGCGTTTCTCAGACTGTACGGCGCGTTTCTTAGCTGATTTGATATTAGCCAAGGTCCAACTCCCAAATATATTCTATTGAGGACAATTCAAAGGCCGAGGAATATGCCCTTTTAGCCTTCGTTTGTCAATGGATTTGTGCAAATAAGCGCCGTTTGTACAGGCGGCACTCGCTACGTTGTGATGGCGCAGGATTTTACCAGCTTCGCTCTTGGGAATACAGTGTTTCGCGAGAAAATTCGCCAATGTTTTGCCGCGGCGGACGCAAGCCGTTGGCCGCGGTCGAGAATCGGCCCGGCAGCGCCGGATAAACTGCGGCGAAGCCGTTTCACGCGCAGATTATCTCCGGTATGGTATGTCTATTACATAAAGGCACCAATCGCGGGTTAACCTTACCGGCTGTACAAGGTATAATCCGCCGATTTCCACTGTTTTGAGCCAGCTATGGAGCTAATTCGCGGCATTCACAATATCCGGGCGCGCCACCATGGTTGCGTGCTCACCATCGGCAACTTTGACGGCGTACACCGCGGTCATCAGGCGCTGCTGGAGCAGTTGAAGCAACAAGGGAAACGCCTCGGGCTGCCGGTGATGGTCATGATCTTTGAGCCGCAGCCGCTGGAGATGTTCGCCGCAGACAAGGCGCCGGCCCGCTTGACGCGCTTGCGCGACAAGGCCAACTACCTGGCGCAGGCGGGCGTCGACTACCTGCTGTGCGTCAAGTTCGATCCGCGTTTTGCCGCCAACACCGCGCAGGCGTTCGTCGCCGAGCTGCTGGTGGAAAAACTGGGCGTCAAATTCCTGATGGTGGGGGATGATTTTCGCTTTGGCGCCGGGCGTCAGGGCGATTTTTCGCTATTGCAGCAGGCCGGAAAAGAGTACGGCTTCGAGGTGGTCAGCACCCCGACCTTCCGCGAAGGCGAGCGGCGCATCAGCAGCACCGCGATCCGCACCGCGCTGAGCGAGGACGATCTGCCGCTGGCGGAGACCCTGCTGGGCCACCCGTACAGCATTTCCGGGCGCGTAGTGCACGGCGACGAGCTGGGCCGCACCATCGGCTTCCCGACCGCCAATTTGCCGCTCAAGCGCCTGGTAGCGCCGGTGAAAGGGGTGTATGCGGTAGAAGTGTACGGCCTGGGGCCGCAGCCGCTGCCGGGCGTGGCCAATATCGGTACGCGCCCGACCGTCGCCGGCGTGCGCCAGCAGCTGGAAATGCATCTGCTGGATGTCACAATGGATCTTTACGGGCGCCATATTGAGGTGGTGCTCCGCGCAAAATTGCGTAATGAACAACGGTTTGCTTCGCTCGATGCCCTGAAGCAGCAAATCGCCAATGATGTGGTGACGGCCCGGAAGTTCTTCGGGCTACAGACACCGGTTTAATCTCTATAGCCGAAAACGGAACCGAGAATCTAATGAGTGACTACAAGAATACCCTGAACTTGCCGGAAACAGGGTTCCCGATGCGCGGCGATCTCGCCAAGCGCGAGCCTGGCATGCTGCAACGTTGGTATGAACAGGATCTGTACGGGATTATTCGTACTGCCAAAAAGGGCAAAAAAACCTTCATTTTGCATGACGGCCCTCCGTATGCGAACGGCAGCATTCACATTGGTCACTCGGTTAACAAGATTCTCAAAGACATTATCATCAAGTCGAAAGGGATGGCCGGCTTCGACTCGCCTTATGTGCCGGGTTGGGACTGCCACGGCCTGCCTATCGAACTGAAGGTTGAACAGCTGTATGGCAAACCGGGCGAGAAGCTGACGGCGGCCGAGTTTCGCCAGAAGTGCCGCGAGTACGCGGCCGAGCAGGTTGAAGGCCAGAAGAAGGACTTCATCCGCCTGGGCGTGCTGGGCGACTGGGATCGCCCATACCTGACCATGGACTTCAAAACCGAAGCCAACATCATCCGCGCGCTGGGCAAGATCATCAGCAACGGCCACCTGCTGAAAGGCGCCAAGCCGGTTCACTGGTGCACCGACTGCGGATCGTCGCTGGCGGAAGCGGAAGTGGAGTACTACGACAAGACTTCGCCGTCGATCGACGTGAGCTTCCATGCGGCCGACGCGGCTGCCGTGGCGGCCAAGTTCGGCGTGAGCCACTTCAACGGGACTATCTCCCTGGTTATCTGGACCACCACTCCGTGGACCCTGCCGGCCAACCGCGCGATCTCGCTGCACCCGGACTTCACCTATCAGCTGGTGCAGGTTGACGGCCAGTGCCTGATCCTGGCGGCCGAGCTGGTAGAAAGCGTGATGAAACGCGCCGGCATCACCGAATGGACGGTGCTGGGCAGCTGCAAAGGCGCCGATCTGGAGCTGCTGCGCTTCAAACACCCGTTCATGGACTTCGACGTGCCGGCGATCCTCGGCGAGCACGTGACGCTGGACGCCGGTACCGGTGCGGTGCACACAGCGCCAGGCCACGGCCCGGACGACTTCGTGATCGGCCAGAAATACGGCCTGGAAGTGGCCAACCCGGTAGGGCCGAACGGTTGCTACCTGACCGGCACCTACCCGCTGCTGGACGGCAAGTTCGTCTTCAAGGCCAACGATCTGATCGTCGACCTGCTGCGTGAGAAAGGCGCACTGCTGCACGTCGAGAAGTTCCTGCACAGCTATCCGTGCTGCTGGCGCCACAAGACGCCGATCATCTTCCGCGCCACGCCGCAATGGTTCGTCAGCATGGATCAGAAAGGCCTGCGTCAGCAGTCGCTGGAAGAGATCAAAGGCGTGCAGTGGATCCCGGATTGGGGCCAGGCGCGCATCGAAATGATGGTGGCCAACCGCCCGGACTGGTGCATCTCGCGTCAGCGCACCTGGGGCGTGCCGATGTCACTGTTCGTGCACAAAGAAACCGAGCAGCTGCACCCGCGCACCGTTGAGCTGATGGAAGAAGTGGCCAAGCGCGTCGAGCAAGACGGCATTCAGGCCTGGTGGGATCTGGACGCGGCCGACATCCTCGGCGCGGAAGCCGCCGACTACGTGAAAGTGCCGGATACGCTGGACGTGTGGTTCGATTCCGGTTCCACTCACGCTTCGGTGGTCGACGTGCGCCCTGAGTTCCAGGGCCACAGCGCCGACATGTATCTGGAAGGCTCCGACCAACACCGCGGTTGGTTCATGTCATCGCTGATGATCTCCACCGCGATGAAAGGCAAGGCGCCTTATAAAGAAGTGCTGACCCACGGCTTCACCGTCGACGGCCAGGGCCGCAAGATGTCCAAGTCGATCGGTAACACCGTCAGCCCGCAGGACGTGATGAACAAGCTGGGCGGTGACATTCTGCGTCTGTGGGTGGCATCGACCGATTACACCGGTGAAATCGCAGTCTCCGACGAGATCCTCAAGCGTTCCGCTGATTCTTATCGCCGCATCCGCAACACCGCGCGTTTCCTGTTGGCCAACCTGAACGGGTTCGAGCCGAGCACCGACTGCGTGGCGCCGGAAGACATGGTAGTGCTGGATCGCTGGGCGGTCGGCCGTGCGCTGGCGGCGCAGCAGGATATCGAACAGGCTTACGCCAACTACGATTTCCATGAAGTGGTGCAGCGTCTGATGCAGTTCTGCTCGGTCGAGATGGGCTCCTTCTACCTGGATATCATCAAGGATCGTCAGTACACCGCGAAGAGCGACAGCGTCGCCCGCCGCAGCTGCCAGACCGCGCTGTATCACATCGTGGAAGCGCTGGTGCGCTGGATGGCGCCGATCATGTCGTTCACTGCGGACGAGATCTGGGGCTTCATGCCGGGCAAACGCGCGCAGTACGTGTTCACCGAAGAGTGGTACGACGGCCTGTTCGGGCTGGCGGAAGGCGAGCCGATGAACGACGCTTTCTGGGCCGAGCTGCTGAAAGTGCGCGGCGAAGTGAATAAGGTGCTGGAGCAGGCGCGTGCCGACAAGCGCCTCGGCGGTTCGCTGGAAGCGGCGGTAACGCTGTATGCCGACAGCGAGCTGGCGGCGCGCCTGAACAGCCTGCAGGATGAGCTGCGTTTCGTGCTGCTGACCTCTGCGGCAAGCGTTGCGCCATTGGCGGATGCGCCGGCCGACGCGCAGGCTTCCGAGCTGCTGAAAGGGCTGAAGATCGCCTTCAGCACGGCACCGGGTGAGAAGTGCCCGCGCTGCTGGCATTACACCACCGATATCGGCCTGGTGGCGGAACACGCAGACATCTGCGGCCGCTGTGTGAGCAACGTCGCCGGTGACGGCGAGAAGCGTAACTTTGCCTGAGAACTCGCGCCTGATGAGTAAATCAATTTGTTCGACCGGCCTGCGTTGGCTGTGGGTTGTGGTGGCGGTGCTGGCGCTGGATTTTGGCAGCAAGCAGTGGATCCTCGCTAACTTTACGCTGGGCCAGTCCCAGCCGTTGATCCCGTCGTTCAACCTGTTTTACGCGCGCAACTACGGCGCTGCGTTCAGCTTCCTGGCCGACCATGGCGGCTGGCAGCGCTGGTTCTTCGCCGGCATCGCCATCGCCATCGTTGCGGTGCTGCTGGTGATGATGTACCGCAGCACCGCGCAGCAGAAGCTGAACAACATCGCCTACGCCTTTATTATCGGCGGGGCGTTGGGCAATCTGTTCGATCGCCTGTGGCACGGTTTCGTGGTCGATTTCATCGACTTCTACGTCGGTGACTGGCACTACCCGACCTTCAATCTGGCGGACAGTTTCATCTGCGTGGGCGCGGCGATGATCGTGCTGGAAGGTTTCCTGTCGCCGGCGAACAAAGACGCAAAGAGTAAAGGTGAGTAATATGACGGCTCAGGTTATCAGTGACAGCGCGGTGCTGGTTCACTTTACGCTGAAACTGGAAGACGGTTCGACCGCCGAATCCACCCGCAGCAGCGGCAAGCCGGCGCTGTTCCGCCTGGGTGACGGCAGCCTGTCGGCACCGCTGGAAGCGCAGCTGCTTGGCCTGCGCGCGGGCGACAAATGCGCCTTTACCCTGCAGCCGGAAGCGGCGTTCGGCGCGGAGAACCCGGATCTGGTCCAGTTCTTCTCGCGCCGCGACTTCGCGGAAACCGGCGTGCCGGACGTGGGCACCATCATGCTGTTTACCGCCATCGACGGCAGTGAAATGCCGGGCGTGGTGCGCGCGGTGGCGGAAGATTCGATCACCGTCGATTTCAACCATCCGCTGGCGGGCCATCCGGTGACCTTCGATATCGAAGTGCTGGAGATCGATCCGCAGCAGGAGGAGATGCATGCAAATATTGCTGGCTAACCCGCGCGGCTTCTGCGCCGGGGTTGATCGTGCGATCAGCATCGTGGAACGCGCGCTGGAACTGTATGGCGCACCGATCTACGTGCGGCATGAAGTGGTGCACAACCGCTACGTGGTCGACAGCCTGCGTGAGCGCGGCGCGGTGTTTATCGAAGAGATCGCGGAAGTGCCGGACGGCTCTATCCTGATCTTCTCGGCGCACGGCGTTTCTCAGGCGGTGCGTGCCGAAGCCAAGGCGCGCGATCTGACCATGCTGTTCGACGCCACTTGCCCGCTGGTGACCAAGGTGCATATGGAAGTGGCGCGCGCCAGCCGCCGCGGCACCGAAGCGATTCTGATCGGCCACGCCGGGCACCCGGAGGTGGAAGGCACCATGGGCCAGTACAGCAACCCGCAGGGCGGCATGTACCTGGTCGAGTCGCCGGAAGACGTGTGGAAGCTGCAGGTGAAAGATGAAAGCAACCTGTGCTTCATGACGCAGACCACGCTGTCGGTAGATGATACCTCGGACGTGATCGACGCCCTGCGCCAGCGTTTCCCGAGCATTATCGGCCCGCGCAAGGATGACATTTGCTACGCCACCACCAACCGTCAGGAAGCGGTGCGTAACCTGGCCGGCGATGCGGACGTGGTGCTGGTGGTGGGGTCAAAAAACTCCTCCAACTCCAACCGACTGGCGGAACTGGCGCAGCGCGTCGGCAAACCGGCTTATCTTATCGATTCGGCGGCGGATATTCAGGAGAGCTGGCTGAGCGGGGCGCGCCATATCGGCGTTACCGCCGGTGCCTCAGCGCCGGACGTGCTGGTGCAGGAGGTGATCTCTCGCCTGAAAGCGCTGGGCGGTATGGACGTGCATGAAATCAGTGGGCGTGAAGAGAACATCGTGTTCGAAGTGCCGAAAGAGCTGCGAGTGGACGTTCGTCAGATAGACTGACAGGCGCCGGCGGATGACAACGGGGAGCTCAGGCTTCCCGTTTTTTTTTGGGCATTCGCATGGCATTGAAAATAAAACTCTGCGCATATTCAAATTTTCTGCTAACTAAAGTCAAATTTATTCTGGGCATTTGAAATAGCGTCGGTGTCATTAATTATATAAGCTGACGAAAAGTCATTAATCAAGGTATCATTAGCCTGCAATCTAAATAAGGCCTGGCGTTGGCAAGGTGATTACAATAATTACAATAACAGGTGTTGCAGATGTTTCTTATTTTATTCCTGCCGAATATGTCCTAAGGCGTTTAATCCTTTCTCCTTTAAATAAAGCTTCATATGCTCCAGCAATCGTCGGACTTTTAATGGCTGAGTCTCCCGACGCGGCATAATGGCATAGCAATTTATTTCTGGTAATCGCCAGTCGGGCAATATTTCAATCAGCTCGCCGCTGAGCAACTCACGCTCAACGTTGGCGAAGAAATTGCGAATGATACCCTTGCCGGTCAGCGCCAACTCCTTCATCGCCATACCGCTGTTGGTGAACAAGCGCCCGGTCATGCGCATGCGGTGTTCACTGCCGTCGCGATGGATCAGACGAACAAACTGCGGGTTGCCGAGCGGTGTAAAGGTCACCCAGTGGTGATGCGTCAGCGCCTGCGGCGAATCCGGCACGCCGTGGTGCGCCAGGTAGGCCGGCGAGGCGCACAGCACTTCGCGGCAGCGCGCCAGCCGCGTGGAAACGTAGCTGGAGTCGGCCAGCACGCCACCGCGTATCGCCAGATCGATGCGTTGCGCGATCAGGTCTATCTTTTCATCGTGGATTTCCAGCCGCAGCGTGAGCCGCGGGTGCTCGTCGAGGAAGCTCTGCAGCGCAGGCACCAGATAGTGGGTGGCGAATTCGGTCGAGGTGGCGACGCGCAGTTCACCCACCAGTTCGCCACGCAGCGCGGCGATCCGTTGTTGGCCGCGTTCGGCGGCGTGGATCATCAGCAGGCAATCTTCATAAAAGCACAATCCGGCTTCGGTCAGACTCAATGAACGTGTCGACCGCAACAGTAATTGAATGCCCAGATGTTCCTCCAACTGGCGAATATGTTGGCTCACGGCCGAGGTCGTCATGCCCAATTCTTTTGCCGCCATGCTGAATGCGCCGCAATCGACCACTTTTGAGAAAATGGCCATGCGTTTTAAAATATTGCTCATAGTTTGTTAAGCACAACTTAACCAAGATTGTGAATTATACGGGCTAATAATATAGCACCATCTCTTCTATATTGCCTGAAGCATATAAACGCCGGGCTAATTATTATCACGCAGAGGTTTTTTCTCTTTTTGATAAATCTTATTGCGCTTTTCAATAATACACCCGCGCCGCATCGCAACAGGAGCACATTGTGGACAGCGTTCAGAAAGATGAAATAGCGTTAAAAATCCTACGTGAATTATTGCAATACCGCCGCCGTTTCACCGGTGGCGACACCTCAATTGCCGAAGAAGAACAGCGGGTCACTCAGGTGCAATTGCCGCGCATTCGGGCATTCATTGAAAACGAGCAGCGCATCGAATTCGTACTGCCGGCCTTTCCGACCAAGTCGCCCAACACCAACAAGGTGATCGGCGCGGTGCCGGACATGGCGGAGCGGCTGTCGCTGATCTTTCTCAATTCGCTGTGCCAGCGTATTCAACTCTATTATCCGCCGGGTGCGCATATCGTTATCTGCTCCGACGGCCACGTGTTCGGCGATCTGATCCGCGTCAGCGACGAAGCGATCAACCACTATCAGCGCGAGATTGAAGGCCTGCTGCATGAAGTGGGCGCGACGCACCTGAGCGTGTTCAACCTCGGCGACGTCAAAGGCCTGGCGGAGCATACCGACGATTACGATCTGCTGCGCCGGCTGTTGGTGGAGGGCTACGCCGAATCGGAAGAGGCGATCAAACAACAGCTGATGCAGGACGAACAGGGCCTCTCACTGTACCGCGCCATCACGCGCTTCCTGTATGAGGACAGCCAACTGCCGGGCTACAGCGGTTCCAACGCCGCGCTGCAGAAGGACGCCAAGCAGCGCGCCTGCGGCGTGATCCAACGCAGCTGGGCCTGGGGCAACCTGCTGGCGCAACATTTCCCGGCGGCGATCCGCCTGTCGATTCACCCGCAGCCGGTCGACAGCCTGAAAATGGGCATCCACATGATGCCGACCAAAGACGACTGGCTGACGCCGTGGCACGGCGTGGCGGCCAACGTGAACGGCCAGTTCGTGCTGATGAAGCGTAAAGATGCGCAGAGCCTGGACGGCGAACTGGTGGAGATCCGCGGCACGCCGAGCCATTACCTGATCGAGCAGCCACAGATGGCCTGAGGCCGTCGCAGGCTTTTGCGCCCGAAATCCTGGCGGGCGCGTTTTTAACGGCACGTTGCCGTGTGAGCAGCACATTCGATGCAAGGAGAATCACCGATGAACAACCAACCGCTTAATTGCCATATCCAACCGAATACCCCGTTCGGCGCGATCCTGACGCCGCAGCATCCGGGGCAAAAGATCGGCGATCTGCCGGTGGCGGCGCTGCGAACGCTGGCGCAGGAACACCACTTGCTGGTGCTGCGCGGATTCGACTCCGGTTTCAACGAGGCGGAAGTCCTGACTCGCTATGCCGAACAGTGGGGCGAAATCATGATGTGGCCGTTCGGTGCGGTGCTGGACGTGAAGGAACATCCGGACGCCAAGGATCATATCTTCGACAGCAGCTACGTCCCGCTGCATTGGGATGGCATGTATAAGCCGACCATCCCCGAGTTCCAGCTGTTCCACTGCGTGGCGGCACCCTCTCAGGACGAAGGCGGATGCACCACCTTCGTCGACACCACGCGGCTGTTGGCCAATGCGGACGAAGCGCTGCTGGATCAGTGGCTGTCGGTCTCGATCACCTACCGCATCAAGCAGGTGGTGCATTACGGCGGTGAAGTCTGTTCGCCGCTGGTGGTGCAGCACCCGAACGGCAGGGGGTTAATCATGCGCTACAATGAACCGCCGACGGAGGGGAAAAAATTCCTCAACCAGCATGCGCTGGAATATCACGGTGTGTCGGAACAGCAGCAGGAACAGTTCCATCACACTTTGCAGCAGCACCTGTACGATCCGCGTCACTATTATGCCCATCAGTGGCAGCAGGGCGACGTGGTGGTGGCGGACAACTTCTCGCTGTTGCACGGCCGTGAGGGTTTTACCGCCCGTTCCGCGCGTCATTTGCAGCGCGTGCATATTCAGAGCAACCCGGTGTGCGCCAATCTGGCGCTGAAGCCGGCCAACGCAGAAGCGTAAAGGAGCATTATGGCAAGGATACTGATGGCGGCGGTCGCCACTCCGGGGCACGTCTACCCGATGTTAGCCATCGCTCGCCACCTGATTGCCCAGGGGCATCAGGTGCGGGTGATGACCGGCGCGCTGTTTCGCGAACGCGCCGAGGCGGCGGGCGCGAACTTCGTGCCGTTCGACGCGCAGGTGGATTTCGACTATCGCCACCTGGAAGAGCACTTCCCGGCGCGCGCCGCGCTGCCGCCGGGTAATGCGCAGATGGCGCTGGCGCTGAAGGATTTCTTCGCCGCACCGATCCCGCTGCTGGATCGGCAGCTGCGTGCGGCCATCGCCGCCGAAAAGACCGATCTGCTGATGGTGGAGAACTGCTTCTACGGCGTGCTGCCGCTGCTGCAGTCCGCCGAGCGGCCGCCGGTCTTCGGTATCGGCGTTACGCCGCTGTCGTATTCTTCGCGCGATGCTATTTTTTATGGCCCGCGTATCCCGCCGGCGCTGCTGCCGAAGGCGTTGACCCGTGAGCAGCTGGTAGATGAAGAAACGCGCGTGCTGCTCGATGAAGTACAGCAGAGCTTCGATACCGCGCTGGTGCAGGCGGGCGGGCGGGCGCTGGATCGCCCGTTCACCGACGCGCTGATCGGCGGCTGCGAGCGTTTCCTGCAGCTGGCTACCACGGCGCTGGAATATGAGCGTGACGACCTGCCGAGCGGCGTGCGCTTCGTCGGCCCGCTGCGCAGCGGCTGCCTGCCGGCGGCGGAAGAGACGCTGTGGGAGGCGGACGACCGCCGGCCGCTGGTGATCGTGTCTCAGGGCACGTTGGCCAATGTCGATTTGCATCAGCTGATCGTGCCGACACTGCAAGCGCTGGCGCATTTGCCGGTGCGAGTGCTGGCCACGACCGGCGGACGGGCGACGGAAGCGCTGATGGAGGCACTGCCGGGCAATGCCAGAGTGCGGGAGTTTATCTCCTTCGGACGCTGGCTGCCGGAGACGGCGCTGCTGATCACCAACGGCGGTTACGGCTCGATCAACTATGCGCTGGACTGCGGCGTGCCGCTGATCGTCGCCGGCACCGGCGAGGACAAGCTGGAGGCGGCCGCGCGCGTGGTGGCCGCCGGCTGCGGCATCAGCCTGCACACCAGTACGCCGACCGCCGAACAGATCCTGGCGGCGACGATGCGCATTCTGCAACAGCCGATCTATCGGCAACGCGCGGCGCTGGTGCGTGAGGATTATGCCCGCCACGACGCGCTAACGGCGATCGCCAACGAAGTGGCCGCCATTACTGCCTGACCTCGCCGTTCTTCCTTCCTCAGGCGCCGTTTTCGGCGCCTTTTTTCTGCATTTTTTTGCCATGGAAACTGCATGATTATGTACAATCGTCGCAGGCCGCCAAATCGGTTGAATGTTAATCTCACGACAGCATCGCTGATGAGAACGGAGGAATATCATAATTTTCTAATTATGAAATGAATCCTCTGGCGACGCTGAAGCGGGGCGGTTACCCTGAATCGATAGCCTAATGGGATAGGCGTCAAATCAAGAAGAGAGCAAGCATGAGTGATTCACAAATCCGCATTGCGATTGCGGGCGCCGGCGGCCGGATGGGCCGTCAATTGATCCAGGCGGTGCAGCAGGCGGAAGGCGTGGTGTTGGGGGCGGCACTGTCGCGCCCGGGCTCCAGCCTGGTCGGCGTCGACGCCGGCGAACTGGCGGGCATCGGCGCGCTGGGCGTCAAGGTGAGCGACAGTCTGGAGAAGGTGGCGAACGAGTTCGATATTTTGATCGACTTCACCCGCCCGGAAAGCACCCGGGGTTACCTGGATTTTTGCGTGGCGCACCACAAGGCGATGGTGATTGGCACTACCGGCTTCGATGACGCCGGCAAACAGGCGATCCGCGATGCGGCGCAGCATATCGGCATCGTGTTCGCCGCCAACTTCAGTGTCGGCGTCAACCTGGTGTTGAAACTGCTGGAGAAGGCCGCGCAGGTGATGGGCAACTATACCGATATCGAAATCGTTGAGGCGCACCACCGCCACAAAGTGGATGCGCCGTCGGGCACGGCGCTGGCCATGGGCGAAGCGATCGCCGGCGCGCTGGGGCGCGACCTGAAAAGCTGCGCGGTCTATGCGCGCGAAGGCCATACCGGCGAACGCGATCCGAAAAGCATCGGCTTTGCCACTATTCGCGCCGGCGACATCGTCGGCGAGCACACCGCGATGTTCGCCGACATCGGTGAACGGGTGGAAATCACCCATAAGGCCTCCAGCCGGATGACTTTTGCCAGCGGCGCGGTGCGCGCAGCCGCCTGGTTGCATAACCGGGATAAAGGTCTGTTTGATATGCGTGACGTGTTGAATTTGGACCAGTTATAATTGATTTGCATACCATCGTGATGTGGTTGTGTTGGTCATAATACTATGATAATTGGACAATAATTTTATTGTCCTTTTTTTTAACATGAAAAATGAAGCGTTGGTGTGATTTTATTTTATTGATTGTTATTTGTTGATGTTTACCTTGCTAATCATCCCGTTTTTATCCACCAGATCCCATTTTAGCGTCCTTTGGAGCCCATTCTGGCGCCATTTTTCGTCATTCAGCCTCGCAACCGTTTTCCAGCCCCGGTTTTCTGTGTTTTTATCGCCGCTCAAGCCGCATGAGCGGTGAGAACTGCAAAAATAAAACAAAAAATGGCAGTTTGGGTAGACAAGCCGGGCACTCATCATTAAAATGCGCCCAATTTGCCAAAAATTGGCCTCGCGGACGGTTTTTGCATTGATTTAGATCGCGATATCTGAATTAATATGCAAATATTGTGATTGATTATTCCTTGGAGGGTGTTTTGATAAAGTCAGCGCTATTGGTTCTGGAAGACGGAACCCAATTCCACGGTCGGGCCATCGGGGCAGAGGGAACGGCAGTGGGGGAAGTGGTCTTCAATACGTCGATGACCGGTTATCAAGAAATCCTCACTGATCCTTCCTATTCCCGCCAGATCGTTACTCTTACTTATCCTCATATCGGCAATGTCGGCACCAATGCTTCCGACGAAGAATCCTCCGCAGTACACGCCCAAGGCCTCGTCATTCGTGACCTCCCGCTGATCGCCAGCAACTACCGCAACGAAGAAAGCCTGTCCGACTACCTCAAGCGTCACAACATCGTGGCAATCGCCGATATCGATACCCGTAAATTAACCCGCCTGCTGCGCGAGAAGGGCGCCCAGAACGGCTGCATCATCGCCGCCGACTCGCCGGACGCCGCGCTGGCCCTGGCCAAGGCGCAAGGTTTCCCGGGGTTGAAGGGCATGGATCTGGCGAAAGAGGTCACCACCCAAGAGGCCTACAGCTGGCAGCAAGGCAGCTGGACGCTTGAAGGCGACCTGCCTGAAGCCAAAACCGCCGCGGAACTGCCGTTCCACGTGGTGGCTTACGACTACGGCGCCAAGCGCAACATCCTGCGCATGCTGGTGGATCGCGGCTGCCGTCTGACCGTGGTGCCGGCGCAGACCCCGGCCGACGAGGTGCTGAAAATGAATCCGGACGGCATCTTCCTGTCCAACGGCCCGGGCGACCCGGAGCCGTGCGACTACGCCATCGCTGCCATCAAACAGTTCCTGGAAACCGACATTCCGGTGTTCGGCATCTGCCTGGGCCACCAGCTGCTGGCGCTGGCCAGCGGGGCGAAAACCATGAAAATGAAGCTCGGCCACCACGGCGGCAACCACCCGGTGAAGGATCTGGACAACAACACCGTGATGATCACCGCGCAGAACCATGGCTTCGCCGTCGATGAAAACAACCTGCCGGCGAACCTGCGCGTCACGCACAAATCGCTGTTCGACCATACGGTGCAGGGCATTCACCGCACCGACAAAGCGGCGTTCAGCTTCCAGGGTCACCCGGAAGCCAGCCCTGGCCCGCACGATGCCGCGCCGTTGTTCGATCACTTTATCGAACTGATTGAGACTTACCGTTCTAACGCCAAATAATCAGGAGCAGTAAAAAATGCCAAAACGTACAGACATAAAAAGCATCCTGATCCTCGGCGCTGGCCCGATCGTTATCGGCCAGGCGTGTGAGTTCGACTACTCGGGTGCCCAGGCGTGTAAAGCGCTGCGCGAAGAGGGTTACCGCGTCATTCTGGTCAACTCCAACCCGGCGACCATCATGACCGACCCGGAAATGGCCGATGCGACCTATATCGAGCCGATCCACTGGGAAGTGGTGCGCAAGATCATCGAAAAAGAGCGCCCGGATGCGGTGCTGCCGACCATGGGCGGCCAGACGGCGCTGAACTGCGCGCTGGAGCTGGAGCGTCAGGGCGTGCTGGCCGAGTTCGGCGTTACCATGATCGGCGCGACCGCCGATGCGATCGACAAGGCCGAAGACCGTCGCCGTTTCGACGTGGCGATGAAGAAAATCGGTCTGGACACCGCGCGTTCCGGCATTGCGCACACCATGGAAGAAGCGCTGGCGGTAGCCGCTGACGTCGGTTTCCCGTGCATCATCCGCCCTTCCTTTACCATGGGCGGCACCGGCGGCGGCATAGCCTACAACCGCGAAGAGTTCGAAGAGATCTGTGAACGCGGTCTGGATCTGTCGCCGACCAACGAGCTGCTGATCGATGAATCGTTGATCGGTTGGAAAGAGTACGAGATGGAGGTGGTGCGCGATAAGAACGACAACTGCATCATCGTCTGCTCCATCGAAAACTTCGACGCCATGGGCATCCACACCGGCGATTCGATCACCGTCGCACCGGCCCAGACCCTGACCGACAAGGAATACCAAATCATGCGCAACGCCTCGATGGCGGTGCTGCGTGAGATCGGCGTCGAAACCGGCGGCTCCAACGTGCAGTTCTCGGTCAACCCGAAAACCGGCCGCCTGATCGTTATCGAAATGAACCCGCGCGTGTCGCGCTCTTCGGCGCTGGCGTCGAAAGCCACCGGCTTCCCTATCGCCAAGATCGCCGCCAAGCTGGCGGTGGGCTACACCCTCGATGAGCTGATGAACGACATCACCGGCGGCCGCACCCCGGCATCGTTCGAACCGTCCATCGACTACGTCGTGACCAAGATCCCGCGCTTCAACTTCGAGAAGTTCGCCGGCGCCAACGACCGCCTGACCACCCAGATGAAGTCGGTCGGCGAAGTGATGGCCATCGGCCGCACCCAGCAGGAGTCGCTGCAAAAAGCGCTGCGCGGTCTGGAAGTGGGTGCCACCGGCTTCGACCCGAAAGTAAGCCTGGACGATCCGGAAGCGCTGACCAAGATCCGCCGCGAGCTGAAAGACGCCGGCTCTGACCGCATCTGGTACATCGCCGACGCCTTCCGCGCCGGTCTGTCGGTTGACGGCGTCTTCAACCTGACCAACGTCGACCGCTGGTTCCTGGTGCAGATTGAAGAGCTGGTGCGCCTGGAAGAACAGGTGGCCGAAGCGGGCATCAACGGCCTGAACAAAGCGTTCCTGCGCACACTGAAACGCAAGGGCTTCGCCGATGCCCGTCTGGCCAAGCTGGCCGGCGTCGCCGAGAGCGAAATTCGCAAGCTGCGCCACAGCCACGGCCTGCATCCGGTGTACAAGCGCGTGGATACCTGCGCGGCGGAATTCGCCACCGACACCGCCTACATGTACTCCACCTATGAAGAAGAGTGCGAGTCCAACCCGACCAACGACCGGCCGAAAGTGATGGTGCTGGGCGGCGGGCCGAACCGTATCGGCCAGGGCATCGAGTTCGACTACTGCTGCGTGCACGCCTCGCTGGCGCTGCGCGAAGACGGCTACGAGACCATCATGGTCAACTGCAACCCGGAAACCGTCTCTACCGACTACGACACCTCCGACCGCCTGTACTTCGAGCCGGTGACGCTGGAAGACGTGCTGGAAATCGTGCGCATCGAGAAGCCGAAGGGCGTGATCGTGCAGTACGGCGGCCAGACCCCGCTGAAGCTGGCGCGCGAGCTGGAAGCCGCGGGCGTGCCGATCATCGGCACCAGCCCGGACGCCATCGACCGTGCCGAAGACCGGGAGCGCTTCCAGCAGGCGGTTAACCGTTTGGGCCTGAAGCAGCCGGCCAACGCCACCGTCACCGCCATCGAGCAGGCAGTGGAGAAGGCGGCGGGCATCGGCTATCCGCTGGTGGTGCGCCCTTCCTACGTGCTGGGCGGCCGGGCGATGGAGATCGTCTATGACGAAACCGACCTGCGCCGTTACTTCCAGACCGCGGTCAGCGTGTCCAACGATGCGCCGGTATTGCTGGACCGCTTCCTGGACGACGCGGTGGAAGTGGACGTCGACGCCATCTGCGACGGCGAACGCGTGCTGATTGGCGGCATCATGGAGCATATCGAGCAGGCGGGCGTGCACTCCGGCGACTCCGCGTGTTCGCTGCCGGCGTACACCCTGAGCCAGGAAATTCAGGACGTGATGCGTCGCCAGGTGGAAAAACTGGCGTTCGAGCTGCAGGTACGCGGCCTGATGAACGTGCAGTTCGCGGTGAAAGACAACGAAGTCTACCTGATTGAAGTGAACCCGCGCGCCGCGCGTACCGTGCCGTTCGTGTCCAAAGCGACCGGCGTGCCGCTGGCTAAAGTGGCCGCGCGCGTGATGGCGGGCAAAACGCTGGTTGAGCAGGGCGTGACCGAAGAAATTATCCCGCCGTACTACTCGGTGAAAGAAGTGGTGCTGCCGTTCAACAAATTCCCGGGCGTCGACCCGATTCTGGGGCCGGAAATGCGCTCTACCGGGGAAGTGATGGGCGTGGGCCGCACCTTCGCGGAAGCCTTCTCCAAAGCGATGCTGGGCAGTAACTCGGGCATGAAAAAGCAGGGCCGCGCGCTGCTGTCGGTGCGTGAAGGCGACAAGGCTCGCGTGGTCGATTTGGCCGCCAGCCTGCTGAAGCAGGGCTTCGAGCTGGACGCCACCCACGGTACCGCGGTGGTGCTGGGCGAAGCGGGCATCAACCCGCGCCTGGTCAACAAGGTGCACGAAGGGCGTCCGCACATTCAGGACCGTATCAAGAACGGCGAGTACACCTACATCGTCAACACCACGGCCGGCCGTCAGGCGATTGAAGACTCCAAGCTGATTCGCCGCAGCGCCCTGCAGTACAAGGTGCACTACGACACCACGCTGAACGGCGGCTTCGCCACCGCGATGGCGCTGAAAGCGGATCCGACCGAGCAGGTCACGTCGGTGCAGGAAATGCACGCGCGCATCGGCAAATAACCGCGCGATAACGCTACGCCAGGGGCGCTGCAGATGCAGCGCCTTTTTTATTCAGCGAATTTGTCGGCTGGCGTTAAAAATTTCCGCTATCAATCAGTGGGCAAACTGTCACCCTGTGTGATTGGTATATGCTTGGTGTATTGGCAAGGAACGAAGGAACGACGATAACAATGATTCTGATAATTTATGCTCACCCGTATCCCCGGCATTCGCATGCCAATCAGCGCCTGCTGCAGGCGGTGAGGGATCTCCCTGAGGTAGAGGTGCGCTCGCTGTATGAGCTGTACCCCGATTTCAATATCGACATCAACGCGGAGCAGCGGGCGCTGGAGCGCGCCGACCTGGTGGTGCTGCAGCATCCGATGCAGTGGTACAGCTTCCCGCCGCTGTTGAAGCTGTGGATCGACAAAGTGCTGGAGCACGGCTGGGCCTACGGCCACGACGGCAACGCGCTGGTGGGTAAAGACTGCCTGTGGGCGGTGACCAGCGGCGGCGACGAGCACCACTTCGAGCTGGGCGACTTTCCCAACTTCGCCGCGCTGGCGCAGCCGCTGCAGGCCACGGCGATTTACTGCGGCATGAACTGGCAGCCTTATTTCGCCCTGCATAACACTTTTACCTGCAACGAACCGGCGCTGCTCGCCGCCGGCGAAGCCTACCGGCAGCGGTTGGTCGACTACCTGATGGAACATGCCGAAGCGGAAACACGGGAGGCCAGCCATGGATAACCACCACATGATGATCGAGGGGCTGATCTACCTCGGCTCCGCCGCGCTGTTTGTGCCGATCGCGGTGCGGCTGGGGCTGGGCTCGGTGCTCGGCTACCTGATTGCCGGCTGCATCATTGGCCCTTGGGGGCTGAAGCTGGTGTCGGACGCCGAGTCGATCCTGACCTTCGCCGAGATCGGCGTGGTGCTGATGCTGTTTATCATCGGCCTGGAGCTGGATCCCAAGCGGCTGTGGACGCTGCGCGCCTCGGTGTTCGGCGGCGGCAGCATTCAGATGGTGGGCTGCGGCCTGGCGCTGAGCGCCTTCTGTTACTTCCTCGGCCTCAACTGGAAGGTGGCGCTGTTGATTGGCCTGACGCTGGCGCTCTCATCCACCGCCATCGCCATGCAGGCGATGAGCGAACGCAACCTGACGCCGTCGCCGATCGGCCGCAGCGCATTTGCGGTGCTGCTGTTCCAGGATATCGCGGCGATCCCGCTGGTGGCGATGATCCCGCTGCTGGCCAGCAGCGGCGCCACCACCACGCTGGGCGCTTTCGTGCTGTCGGCGGCCAAGGTGGTGGGCGCGTTAACGATAGTGGTGCTGCTCGGCCGCTACGTCACCCGCCCGCTGCTGCACTTCGTCGCCCGTTCGGGCATGCGCGAGGTGTTCAGCGCCGTGGCGCTGTTCCTGGTGTTCGGTTTCGGCATCCTGCTGGAGATGGCCGGGCTGTCGATGGCGATGGGGGCGTTCCTCGCCGGGGTGCTGCTGGCGAGCTCGGAATACCGCCACGCGCTGGAGAGCGATATTCAGCCGTTCAAGGGGCTGCTGCTGGGGCTGTTCTTTATCGGCGTCGGCATGTCGATCGATTTCGGCACGCTGTTCCATCACCCGCTGCTGATCGCCTCGCTGCTGCTGGGCTTTATGCTGATCAAGGCGGCGCTGCTGTGGCTGATTGGGCCGCTGCTCGGCGTGCCGAAGCGCCAGCGCGGCCTGTTCGCCATTCTGCTGGGGCAGGGCAGTGAATTCGCCTTCGTGATCTTCAGCGCCGCGCAGCTGGCCGGCGTCCTGCCGGTCGAATGGGCCAAGTCGCTGACGCTGGCGGTGGCGCTGTCGATGGCGGCCACGCCGCTGCTGCTGGTGATTGCCGCGCAGCTGGAGAAAAATGCGCCGAAAGAGGAGCGCCCGGCTGACGTTATCGACGACGAGAATGCCAGCGTGATCATCGCCGGCTTCGGCCGTTTCGGTCAGATCGCCGGCCGCTTGCTGTTGGCCAACGGCGTACACACCGTGGTACTGGATCACGATCCGGACCATATCGAGACGCTGCGCAAATTCGACACCAAGGTGTTCTACGGCGACGCCACGCGCGCCGATTTGCTGGAGGCCGCCGGCGCCGCCCACGCCAAGGTGCTGATTAACGCCATCGACGACGTGGAAGACAGCCTGGCGTTAACCGAGCTGGCCAGGCAGCACTTCCCGCATCTGAAGGTGGTGGCGCGAGCGCGCGACGTCGATCACTGGTATCAGCTACGGCAGCTGGGGGTGGAAAAACCGGAGCGCGAAACCTTTGAAAGCTCGCTGCGTATCGGCCGTGAAACGCTTGAGCTGCTGGGGCTGGACGCCTATGAGGCGCGCGAGAAGGCGGATACGTTCCGCCGCTATAACCTGAAGATGCTGGAAGACACGCTGGAGAATTATCAGGACACCGAGTTCCGCATCGCCAGCCTGCAGCGGGCCAAGGAGATGCTCAGCGCGGCCATCGAGCAGGATCAGAATCGGCTGGCGCGGGTGCAGCAGACCGGCTGGCGCGGCAGTATCGACGGCAAGGCGCCGGAGGATGAAGTGGTGGAAGCCAAAGGATAAGAGTAGGGGCGCCAGATCGGCGCCCCTTTTTTTGCTTAGCTCAGTGCGACCTTGATGCCCAAGGCGATCAGCATACCGCCCAGCAGCTTGTCGACGATCTTCTGGGTCTTTTCCAACCCGCGGCGCACCGGCCCGCTCTGGATCAGGAACACCAGCAGTGGCCACCAGATGACCGACAGGCCGAGAATAATCCCCGCGTACCACAGCTTGTCGCCCAGACCGGAATCGATCTGCAGCACCTGGGTGAATACCGCCAGGAAGAACAGGGTGGCCTTCGGGTTCAGCAGGTTGCACAGGTAGCCTTGCGCAAAGGCGCTCTTCAGACTGACCTGCTGCTGCGGCAGATTGCTGATGTTCATCTTGCCGCCGCCGCGCGACAGCAGCGCCTGGATGCCGATCCACACCAGATAGACCGCCCCGGCGTATTTCAGCAGGTTAAACAGCCACGGCGTGGTGGTGATCACCACCGCCAGCCCGGCGACGCAGTAGGACATGTGAGTGGCGACGCCGCAGATCACGCCGAAGGCGGTCATCATGGCGGCCAGCCGCGGATAGCGGGCGGCGTTTTTGATCACCAGGAAAAAATCCGGGCCGGGGGAGAGCATGCCGAGGGCGGCAATGCCGGCGACGAACAGCGAAGTTTCAAGCATGGGGACGTCTCGCGCAAAAGACAGAGTTCTGGCGATAATAACGCCGCTTCCTCTGATGCGCATCAACCCAATGAGGTATTGTTAGGCTCTATGATAATTATTCATCTACCGCCAGCGATGGAGCACCATGCAGCAGACTACCGCCACAGAGAGGCCGGAGCCGCACCGGCAACAGCGTGAAATTACCCGCCTGTGCATTCAATGCGCGCTGCTGCTGTTGCAGCACGGCGCCGAGAGCACGGTGGTGGAACAGCTGTCGACCCGCCTGGGGCTGGCGCTGGGGATGGACAGCGTGGAAAGCTCGATCTCCGCCAATGCGGTGGTGTTGACCACCCTCAGCCACGGCGCCTGTCTGACCACCACCCGCAAGAACGTCGATCGCGGCATCAATATGCAGGTGGTGACCGAAGTGCAGCATATCGTGATCCTCGCCGAGCACCACCTGGCGGATGCGCACGACGTGGCGCGCCGTTTTGACAGGATCCGGCCGTTGCGCTACCCGCGCTGGCTGGTGGTGCTGATGGTGGGGTTGTCCTGCGGGTGCTTCAGCATGCTCAACGGTGGCGGCGCTGACGCCTTCCTGGTGACCTTTATCGCCAGCGGCACGGCGATGCTGGTGCGCCAAATTCTCACCGCCCGCCATATGAATCCGCTGATCAATTTTTGCCTGACGGCGTTTGTTGCTACGTCGATCTCCGGGCTGCTGCTGCGCCTGCCGGCGTTTAAGGACACCTCGAGCGTGGCGATGGCCGCCAGCGTGCTGTTGCTGGTGCCGGGCTTCCCGCTGATCAACGCGGTGGCCGATATGTTCAAGGGGCACGTCAACACCGGGCTGGCGCGCTGGGCGATGGCCAGCCTGCTGACGCTGGCGACCTGCATCGGGGTGGTGATGGCGATGTCGCTGTGGGATCTGCGGGGATGGTCATGAGTCTGCTGTGGGCCTTGTTGCAGGAGATGTTGTTGGCGGCGGTGCCGGCGCTGGGCTTCGCCATGGTGTTCAACGTGCCGCTGCGCGCGCTGCGTTATTGCGCGTTGCTTGGGGCCATCGGGCGCGGTTCGCGCATGCTGATGATGCACGGCGGCATGAACATCGAGTGGGCTTCGCTGCTGGCGGCGATCCTGATCGGTATCATCGGTATCTACTGGTCGCGCTGGCTGCTGGCGCACCCGAAGGTGTTCACCGTGGCGGCGGTGATCCCGATGTTCCCCGGCATTTCCGCCTATACCGCGATGATAACTGTGGTAGAAATCTCGCATTTGGGCTACAGCGAAGCCTTGATGGAGACCATGATCACCAACTTCCTCAAGGCCAGTTTCATTGTCGGTGCGTTGTCGATCGGCCTGTCGCTGCCGGGCCTGTGGCTGTACCGCAAACGCCCCGGCGTGTGAAATTTCCCGGCGGGAGATCGTTGGTTATTAGATATGCTGATAAGAGCTATCTTATATATTCATCTTGCTTGATTAGCCTATCGACGGCACTCAGGCCTTTACGTATAGTGTCACCAATTTTGCTGCCTACACAGGGTTAAACAATGATTATCAGCCTGATCGCTGCCTTGGCGGCGGATCGCGTTATTGGCATGGAAAACGCCATGCCGTGGCACCTGCCGGCGGACCTTGCGTGGTTTAAACGCAACACGTTGAATAAGCCGGTTATTATGGGCCGCAAGACCTTCGAGTCCATCGGCCGCCCGCTGCCGGGCCGCCACAATATCGTTTTGAGCAGCCGTCCGGGCAGCGAAGCCGGGGTGACCTGGGTGACCTCGATGGATGAAGCGCTGGCCGCCGCCGGCGACGTGGAAGAAGTAATGGTGATCGGCGGTGGGCGCATCTATACCCAGCTGCTGCCGCGCGCCGATCGCCTGTACCTGACGCACATCGACGCCGAGGTCGGCGGCGATACCCACTTCCCGGATTACGAGCCGGACGAGTGGGAAACCACGTTCAGCGAGTTCCACGACGCCGACGATCTGAACTCGCACAGCTACTGCTTCGAGATCCTGCAGCGCCGCTGATTTCAGCGCGTTAGCCAACTCCCCCCGGGGGCGCAAGCAATTGCGCCCCCGGCCTTTTTGCGCCCGTCGTCCGTAACCTTTCCGTCACATTACCTGATTAGTATGAAGCCCAACTCCGAGCGCCCCGGCAACTCTGGTGAATCTTGATCGCGGCGCCATAACTAAAAAGGTAACCATGCTATGACCAAGCAAATTGAGCAATTAGACGCCGACCGCCTGATCGATCCCACTCGCCGCATACTGCTGCTCGGCAGCGCCGGCGCCGTAGGCCTGGCCGGCTTTCTCGGCGGCGGCATCTGGTCGGTCTCCGCCGAGGCGTTGGCCGAGGATCTGCCGCCTAACAAACTGCTGGGCTTTCAGGGCATCGCCGCCTCTACCGCCGACGAGGTGACCATCGCACCGGGCTACCGTGCGGAGGTGCTGATCTCCTGGGGAGAACCGCTGGTGGATGGCGCACCGGCCTTCGATCCGCAGGGCAACAACAGCGCCGCCGATCAGGAAAAACAGTTCGGCGACAATAACGACGGCATGAGCTTCTTCCCGATCGACGATCGCCACGGCGTGATGGCCATCAATAACGAATACGTCAATGAGCAATACCTGTTCGCCCACGGCGGCACTAAGGCCACCAGCCTGGAAGAGGTGCGTAAATCGCAGGCGGCGCACGGTGTTTCCATCGTGGCGGTAAAGCGCGTCGGCGACGGCCAGCGTTGGGAAGTGGAGCGCCCGTCGCGCTATAACCGCCGCATCACCGCCAACACCAACATGCAGTTCAGCGGCCCGGCCGCCGGGCATCCGCTGCTGCAGACCGCCGCCGATCCAAGCGGGCGCAAGGTGCTGGGCACCTTCGGCAACTGCGCCAACGGCAAGACGCCGTGGGGCACTTACCTGACCTGCGAAGAAAACTTCGATACCTACTTCGGCACCCGTCAGGCCGATTACCCAACCACGCCGGAACAGAAGCGTTACACGCTGAAGGTCAGCGAGCCGGAGCGTAACTGGCCGGACTATGACGAGCGCTTTGACGTGGCGAAGAACCCCAACGAATTCAACCGCCACGGCTGGATCGTGGAGATCGATCCGCTGAATCCGACCTCGACGCCCATCAAGCACACCGCGCTGGGCCGCTTCAAGCATGAAAATGCGGCGGTGACCGTGGCCAAAGATGGCCGTCTGGTGGTGTACATGGGGGACGACGAGCGCGGCGAGCATATCTATAAGTACGTTTCCAAAGGTGTGGTCGACGCCGCCAATCCGGCCAACAATCGCACGCTGCTGGACGAGGGAACGCTGTACGTGGCGCAGTTCGACGGCGACGAAGCCGGCACGCCGCTGAAGGGCAAAGGGCGCTGGATTGCGCTCGAGTTCGGCAAGAACGGCCTGACGCCGGAGAACGGCTTCCGCGATGAGGCCGAAGTGCTGATCTTCGCCCGCAAGGCGGCACAGCAGGTCGGGGCCACCAAAATGGATCGTCCGGAGTGGATCGCGGTGAACCCGCATGACGGCCGCGCGTACTGCACGCTGACCAACAACAGCAAGCGCGGTGAGGAAGGGATGCCGCTGAACGCCGCCAACCCGCGGCCGAACAATATCTATGGCCAGATCATTCGCTGGGATGAAGGCGGTGACGCCACCGCCGGCACCTTTGCCTGGGACATGTATGCGCTGTGTGGTAACCCGATTGCTCACCCGGAAGGCGTCAACCGCGGCACGCCGAACATCACGGCGGACAACACGTTCAACAGCCCGGACGGGCTGGGCTTCGATCGCGCCGGCCGCCTGTGGATCCTCACCGACGGCAAGTACAGCAACAAGGGAGATTACGTCGGGCAGGGCAACAACCAGATGCTGGTGGGCGATCCGGTCAGCGGCGAAATTCGCCGTTTCATGGTGGGGCCGAAGTCCTGCGAACTGACCGGCATCACCTTCACTCCGGACTACAAGACGATGTTCGTCAACGTGCAGCATCCGGGAGAAGAGGGCAACTCGCACTTCCCGAACAACAGCCCGCGCCCGCGTTCATCGGTGTTGATGATCACGCGTGAAGATGGCGGGGTGATTGGGGCGTAAAGCGGTAAAGAGAACCAAGGCGGCCCTGGGCCGCCTTTATATTTTCAGGACGCGGCCAGTCTGCCGGCGTGGTCAGGCGCCTCGCCACGGTTGGCGGGCTGCGTGAAGTAACGGCGGTCTTCCCAGCGTAGCATCGTCAGATCGCCGCCCCAGCAACAGCCGGTGTCCAGCCCGATCACGCCTTCCGGCGTGCCCTTGCCTTCCAGCGAGGCCCAGTGACCGAAGACGATGGTGTATTCCGGATCCACCAGGCGCGGCAGCTCGAACCACGGCTTCAGCGGTGCCGGTGCGGTGCCCGGCGCATCTTTGCAGATCATGTCGAGCTGGCCGTTGGGGAAGCAGTAGCGCATGCGCGTGAGCGCATTGGTGCTGAAACGCAGGCGCGCCAGGCCGCTCAGTTCCGGTGTCCAGTTGTTCGGCATGTCGCCGTACATGGCGTCGAGAAACAGCGGGTAGCTGTCGCTGCTCAATACCGCTTCCACTTCGCGCGCGCACATTTTCGCGGTGTCGATATCCCACTGCGGGGTGATGCCGGCGTGCGCCATCACCAGCTTTTGCTCATCGTCCACCTGCAGCACCGGTTGGCGGCGCAGCCAGTTGATCAGCTCGTCGGCGTCCGGCGCTTCCAGCAGCGGGGTGATGCGATCTTTGGGCTTGTTGCGGCTGATGCCGGCGTAGACCGCCAGCAGGTGCAGATCGTGGTTGCCCAGCACCATGCGCACCGCCGGGCCGAGCGAGCGCACGAAGCGCAGCACGTCCAGCGAGGCGGGGCCGCGCGCCACCAGATCGCCGGTCAGCCACAGCCGATCGTGCTCGGGATCGAAAGCAGCCTGAGCCAGCAGCGACTTCAGTTCATCGTAACAGCCGTGAACGTCGCCGATAAGGTATGTCGACATAATTAATGGATCAGCGTTGGAATGGCTAAGCGAAACACGGGAATAGCGGTGCGGAACGGTTGACCCTGATGGTCCACCATTTCGTAATGGCCTTCCATGGTGCCCAGCGGCGTTTCCAGAATCGCGCCGCTGGTATACTGAAACTCTCCGCCGGGCGGAATGACAGGCTGTTCGCCGATCACGCCTTCGCCCTGAACTTCGGTTTGGCGGCCGTTGCTGTTGGTGATCAGCCAGTAACGGCCCAGCAGTTGCACGTCGTTCCGCCCCAGATTACGGATAGTGATGGTATAAGCGAAGACATAACGCTCTTCTTCAGGGATCGACTGTGATTCCACATAGATGCTCTGAACCTGAATACACACGCGGGGCGAATCAATCATGACAACAACTCCTTATTGCTGCGGCGTCGTATTGGCTGACAGCCAGTTCGCCAGCTTGCAGTACTGCGCCACAGAAATATTTTCTGCTCTGAGCGAAGGATCGACGCCCAGCTCCGTCAGCTGTTCCGGCGTGAACAGGTCGCCCAGGCTATTGCGGATGGTTTTCCGCCGCTGGTTGAACGCTTGCGTGGTGATGCGGCTCAGCATGCGCACGTCGCCCACCGGGTTCGGCAGCACGCTGTGCGGCACCAGGCGCACCACGGCGGAATCGACCTTCGGCGGCGGCGCGAACGCGGTCGGCGGCACTTCCAGCACCGGAATGACGTTGCAGTAGTACTGCGCCATCACGGTCAAACGCCCGTAGGCCTTGCTGTTCGGGCCGGCCACCAGACGGTTGACCACCTCTTTTTGCAACATAAAGTGCATGTCGCGGATTGCCTGAGTATAGCTGAAAAGGTGGAACATCAGCGGCGTCGAAATATTGTACGGCAGGTTACCAAATACGCGCAGCGGTTGGCCAGCTTCCTCGGCCAGTTCGGCGAAATTCACCGTCATGGCGTCCTGCTGGTGGATGGTCAGTTTGTCTTTCAGCCGCGGATGGTTCTCCAGCCGGGTGGCCAGATCGCGGTCCAGTTCGATCACCGTCATGCGATCCATGCGTGCGCCGACCGGCTCGGTCAGGGCGCCGAGGCCGGGGCCGATCTCGACCACCGCTTCGCCCGGCTGCGGGTGAATGGCGGAGACAATGCTATCGATGACAAACTGATCGGTTAAAAAGTTTTGTCCAAAGCGTTTGCGGGCAAAGTGCCCTTGGTGGACTCTGTTATTCATTACAATTAATTATCATTTTAATGGCGAGATTCAGGGCCGTTTGGAAACTGCCGACATCGGCGGTGCCGGTGCCGGCCAGTTCCAGAGCGGTACCGTGGTCGACCGAGGTGCGTATGAAAGGCAAACCGAGGGTGATATTCACCGCGCGGCCGAACCCTTGGTATTTTAGCACCGGCAGCCCCTGATCGTGATACATCGCCAGCACCGCATCGGCATCTTGCAGATATTTGGGCTGGAACAGGGTGTCCGCCGGCAGCGGGCCGACAAGATGGATGCCCTCAGCGCGCAGCGCGTCGAGCGCCGGGATGATGGTGTCTATCTCTTCGTGCCCCATATGGCCGCCTTCCCCGGCGTGGGGGTTCAGACCGCAAACGTAAATGTGCGGCCGGGCGATGCCAAATTTGGTTTTCAGATCGTGGTCGAGGATGCGGATGACTTCGAACAGGCTCTGTTGCGTGATGGCGCCCGGCACCGCCAGCAGCGGCAGGTGGGTGGTCGCCAGCGCCACGCGCAGCTCTTCGGTCGCGAGCATCATCACCACGCGATCGCAGCGGCTGCGATCGGCAAAGAATTCGGTATGGCCGATAAACGGCACGCCGGCGTCGTTGATCACGCCCTTGTTCACCGGGCCGGTGATCAGCGCAGCGAATTCGCCGTTCAGACAGCCGTCGCAGGCGCGCGCCAGGGTTTCCACCACGTAGGCGCTGTTGCCGACGTTCAGCTCCCCGGCGGTGACCGGGTGAGCGAGCGGGACCGGCAGCACGGTCAGCGTGCCGGCGCGTTGCGCCTCGGCCGGTTGCTGCGGCTGGTAGTCGCGCAGCGTCAGCGGCAGACCCAAACGCTTGGCGCGCTCAAGCAGCAGGGCCGGATCGGCGCACACCACCAGCTCAACAGGCCAATCCTGTTGCGCCAGCGCTGCCACCAAATCCGGCCCTACCCCGGCGGGTTCACCGGGGGTAATGACGACGCGTTTATTGCTGTGCATCGCTGCCATCGAGGATCTTCACGTAAGCCTGGGCGCGCTGTTCCTGCATCCAGGTCTGTGCTTCTTCGGCGAACTTACGGTTGAACAGCATGCGGTAAGCGCGATCTTTTTGCGCGGCGTCGGTCTTATCCACTTGGCGGGTATCCAGCAGCTGGATCAGGTGCCAACCGAAGGAAGAGTGGACCGGGGCGCTGATTTCACCCTTGCTCAGCTTCAGCAACGCATCGCGGAAGGCCGGATCGTAGATGTCCGGAGAAGCCCAGCCCAGATCGCCGCCCTGCATGGCGGAACCCGGATCCTGCGACAGCTGTTTGGCTTCGTCGGCAAACTTGGCGCGGCCGCTCTTGATCGCTTCCGCAACGGATTGCAGCTTGGCGCGCGCCTGATCGTCGGTCAGCACCACCGAAGGTTTCAGCAGGATGTGACGGGCGTGCACTTCGGTAACCGACACCGACTGGCTCGCACCGCGGATGTCGTTCACTTTCAGGATGTGGAAGCCGACGCCGGAGCGGATTGGGCCGACGACGTCGCCTTTCTTGGCGCTCACCAGACGTTCCGCGAACAGGGTCGGGACCTCTTGCAGCTTGCCCCAGCCCATGTTGCCGCCTTTCAGCGCCTGAGAGTCGGCGGAGTAGGTGATCGCCAGCTTGCCGAAGTCGGCGCCGCTGTTGAGCTCACCCACCAGGCGTTTGGCCAGCTCTTCGGCTTTGTCGACCTGCTGCTGAGACGGGTTCTCCGGCAGCGGGATCAGAATGTGGCTGATGTTCATTTCGGTGTCGCTGCCGTTCTGCGCGCCCACCTGTTTGGCCAGCGAGTCCACTTCCTGCGGCAGGATGGTGACGCGGCGGCGCACTTCGTTGTTACGCACTTCGGAGATCAGCATCTCTTTGCGGATCTGCGAACGGTAGGTGTTGTAGTTCAACCCTTCATACGACAGGCGGCTGCGCAGCTGATCGACGCTCATCTTGTTTTGCGCGGCGATATTGGCGATCGCTTTATCCAGATCGGCGTCGGACACGGTGATGCCCATTTTCTTGGCCATCTGCAGCTGGATGTTATCCATGATCAGGCGTTCGATGATCTGATGGCGCAGCGTCTTGTCGTCCGGCAGCTGTTGGCCGGCCTGCTGGGCGTTGAGCTTCACTGACTGCAACAGACCGTTGACGTCGCTTTCGAGTACCACGCCGTTATCCACGACGGCGGCGACTTTATCCACTTCTTGGGGTGCTGCGAACGCGGCATTGGCGCAAACCACCAATCCGAGAATAAGCGTTCTCCAGTTCTTCATACATTTCCCATTATGTAATCCGCAAATGCGGGTGAAAGTTCTCGTTTTCAAAGTGTTGCAAAGCGTCAGAATGCGCGCTGATACGGCAGAATGCCGGAGCGCAGCATTTCTGCGGAGCCGAGACTATGATCGCTGCTCAGGCCGCGCAGTTCGACGTTGAACGAAACTCTGTTGTCGTAAACGCTGGTATTGTTGCTGTTGTTCCAGTCGGTGATCTTGCGCTCATAGCCCAGGGTCACTGCCCAGCAGCAGGTGTTGTACTTCAGCCCCACCAGCTGATCGGCGGATTGTTTGGCGCGGGTGTCGTAATAATACGCCCCGACCACCGCCCAACGATCGGCGATCGGCCAGCTGCCGGTGATGCCCACCTGCGAGATGCCGTCCTGGAAGGCCGGAACCGTTTTGGTGTTCAACGCCGTCTGGATATATTCCGGCGTGGCGTAACGGTAGTTCAGCTGCACCACGCGCTCGGCGTCCTGGCGGTATTCCACCACGCCGTTGCCCAGCGAGACGCTGTTCAGGCGGGTGTCGTACTGCAGGCCGCCGCGCAGGCCCCAACGATCGTCGATTTTCCAATAGGTATCGCCGGCCCAGGCCACGCTGCCGGTATCGTCGTTGTTGTCGTACCCGGTTACCTGGTCGCCGGTGCGCGAACGGCTGAAGTAGTAGATTTGACCCACGGAAGCGTTAAAACGTTCCACCAGCGCGTCATCATAAATGCGGGTGGTCAAACCGGTGGAGACGCGGTTCTGCGAAGCGATGCGATCCAGGCCGCTGTAGGTGCGGTCGCGGAACAGGCCGGAGTAATCGGTCTGCAGCAGCGTAGTGTCGTAGGTGTAGATGTTGCTCTGGTCACGGTACGGCACGTACAGGTACTGCACGCGCGGCTCCAGCGTCTGGGTGGCCCCTTCGGCCCAGATCATCGGGCGTTCGAATACCAGCTTGCCGTCGACCTTGAACTGCGGCAATACGCGGTTGACCGAGTTGTCGAGGTTCGGCGCCGTAACCGGATTGTTCTGCGTACTCTTACGACTTTCATAGTTGGCGGCGAAACCGTCAGGAATATCCTGCTGGTAGTGGGTCGCCATCAGCTTGGCTTCGGTGTTCAGGCTGGCCCAGCCGTTGGTCAGCGGCAGGTTGAGCGTCGGTTCCATATGCAGACGGGTGGCGTCCGGGCTGTACGGGTTGACGCTGGTGAACTTGGCCGCCTGGCCGTAAATATGGAAATCGAACGGGCCGAGGTCGTTTTTGTAGTAGTTCAGATCCAGCTGCGGCTGCACCTTATAGGTGTCAGACCGGGTACGGTCGGTGGTGTCGAAGATCTGGAACTGCTTGGAGCTCAGCGTGGCGTTCCAGTTCTCGTTGGCGTAGCCGAGGCTGAATTTTTGCGTGGCGTAGCCGTCGGTGGTGGAACCGTACTTGGAGTCCAGATCGGTGAAGTATTTGTAATCGCTGACCTTGGTGTAGTCGACGTTGAAGCGCCACACCTGATCCATGACGCCGTTGTGGTTCCAGTAGAACAGCCAGCGTTTGCTGTCGTCATTATCTTTGCCGTATTCCTTGTCGTCCGGCAGCCAGTCGAACTCCATCAGGCCGAGACCCGGCTGCACCAGATAACGGAACTCGGTCTGCCATTGCAGGCCGCGCTTGGACATATAGTGCGGGGTGATGGTGGCGTCGTAGTTCGGCGCGATGTTCCAGTAGTACGGCAACATGAACTCGAAGCCGTTGTTGCTGCCGTACTTGGCGTTCGGGATCAGGAAGCCGGAACGGCGTTTGTCGCCGACCGGCAGCTGCAGGTACGGGCTGTAGAACACCGGCACGCCGCCGATGCGGAAGCGGGCGTTCCACACTTCCGCCACCTGCTCTTCGCGATCGTGGATCACTTCGGAACCGACCACGCTCCAGCTGTCGTCGCCCGGCAGACAGGAGGTAAAGGTGCCGTTTTCCAGAATGGTGTAACGGTTGGCGCCGCGCATCTTCATCTTGTCGGCGTCGCCGCGCCCCTGACGGCCGACCATCTGGTAGTCGCCTTCATAGACGTCGGTATCTTTGGTGTTCAGGTTCGACCAGGCCTTCGGGCCTTTCAGTTTGATCTGATTGTCGCTGTAGTGCACGTCGCCGGTGGCGGTGACGGTGCGCACCGGCTCCGTCTGGCCGGGTTTTTGCGTCTGGTTCAGCTCAACTTCTTTGGCGGTCAGGGTGCTGTTGCCCTGCTCGATATGCACATTGCCGCTGAACAGGGCGCTTTTCGGGTAGTCGGCGCGCGAGTCATCGGCATTGATGGTCACCGGTTGGCTGTTCGGATCGCCGCTGACCAAAGGCTTGTCGTAAACGGGAACGCCAAGCATGCATTGCTCGGCCAGATCAGCCAGCGCATGCTGACTGTAGAGTGCCGTCCAAATCATCGTGGCCAGCAGTGTTGGGAAACTTTTTTTCATACGCGGTTTTGGTGTTCCGTCATCAGAGGCGTCGTGTCCGGCAAACGGTCAGAGACTATATTACTCATCTGCGTTGCGCTAGTGCTAAATCCAGCCGTTTACTTGCGTCGTCGTTAGGCGCAAAGATAAATGACAGGTATGATAATCCAAATTCTAGGAAAAATCGCCTGCACCCTTTCCTGAAGCGAAGGGGAGTGGGCGGCTTTCGGCATGATAATTGAGGAGTATATGCAGTATTGGGGAAAACTGCTCGGCGTCATCGTCGCCATCTGGTCTGGCGCGGGATTCTGGGGTGTAGTTCTGGGGCTGATTATCGGTCATATGATCGATACGGCGCGCAGCAACAAGCGCAGCCGGGGGTTTTTCACCGACCAGCAAACGCGGCAAACGCTGTTTTTCCGCACCACTTTTCAGGTGATGGGCCACCTGACCAAATCCAAAGGACGCGTCACCGAGGCGGATATCCAGATCGCCAGCCTGTTCATGGATCGCCTGCAGCTGCACGGCGAAGCGCGCACTGCGGCGCAACAGGCGTTCCGCGAGGGCAAACAGAGCCAGTTCCCGCTGCGTGAGACGCTGCAGCAGTTCCGCAGCATCTGTTTTGGCCGCTTCGATCTGATTCGGATGTTTCTGGAAATTCAGATTCAGGCGGCGTTTGCCGACGGCTCGCTGCACCCGAACGAACGCCAGGTGCTGTACGTCATCGCTGAGGAGCTGGGCATTTCGCGCGCGCAGTTCGACCAGTTCCTCAGCATGATGGAAGGTGGGCGCCAGTTCGGCGGCGGTCAGCAGGGCGGATATTCGCAGGGCGGCTATCAGCAGGCTCAGCGCGGCCCGACGCTCGACGACGCGTGCAAGGTGCTCGGCGTGCGCAGCAGCGACGATGCCGCCACCATCAAACGCGCCTACCGCAAACTGATGAGCGAACACCATCCGGATAAGCTGGTGGCGAAAGGCTTGCCGCCGCAGATGATGGAAATGGCCAAGCAGAAAGCACAGGAGATTCAGGCGGCGTACGACCTGATCAAACGCGAGAAAGGCTTTAAATAACGATACCCGTTATACTTCGAGCTGCAGGTGTGTTGGCTGCCCGCGCTTACCCCGGTCACGTACTTTTTGTACGCTCCCGGGGCTGCGCTTAGTTGCCGCCTTCCTGCAACTCGAATTATTTAGGGTATCCCTGGGTGATGAGCTCAGAAATCCGGCTCGGCGCGAAAGTGCATCGGCGTCTGGAAGGCGGGGTGGGTGATGCGCAGCTCTTGCGCATGCAGCTGCAGCCGCGGCGCCATCGCCTTGGCCTCCGGCGGGGCATAGAAACCGTCGCCGAGGATCGGATGCCCCAGCGCCAGCATGTGCACCCGCAGCTGGTGCGAGCGGCCGGTGATCGGCGTCAGCTTCACGCGGGTGCTGCCGTCGGCGTCGCGCGACAGCACCAGATATTCCGTTTGCGCCGCTTTGCCGGTGTCAAAACACACCTTCTGCAGCGGCCGGTTCGGCCAGTCGCAGATCAGCGGCAAATCCACCAGTCCTTCGTCATGCTCCATATGCCCCCAAACGCGGGCGATATAGGATTTCTTCGGTTCGCGTTCGCGAAACTGGCGCTTCAGCTCACGCTCGGCGGCCTTGTTGAGCGCCACCACGATCACCCCGCTGGTGGCCATGTCCAGCCGGTGCACTGATTCGGCGGCCGGATGATCGGCCTGAATGCGGGTCATCAGGCTGTCTTTGTTTTCCGGCGCGCGGCCGGGCACCGACAGCAAGCCGCTGGGCTTGTTGACCACCATGATGTGTTCATCCTGATACAGGATGTGCAGCGGGTCCTGCGGGGGATTGTAGGGTTCCATCTTGGCTCCGCGATAAGGGCCGAACGGGGAGGCGCTTGCCTCCCCGCGTCGCGCCGGTTACTGGTGGGTGACCACCACCAGACGAATGGCGTCCAGACGCCAGCCGGCTTCATTGAGGTTGGCCAGCACCTGACGGCGGTTGAACTCCAGCGCTTCGACTTCGTCGTCGCGGATGTTCGGGTTGACCGCCTTCAGCGCTTCCAGACGCGCCAGCTCGGCGCTCAGCTTGTCGTCCGCCTCTTGCTTCGCCTGTTCGATAAGCGTGCGCGCCTGCGCTTCCACCAGGCTTTCCGCCTGCTGCAGCATGGCGTGCACGTCTTGCTGCACGGCGTTGACCAGCTTGCTGGAGGTGTGGCGATTGACCGCGTTCAGCTGGCGGTTGAAGCTTTCGAACTCGACCTGCGCCGCCAGGTTGGTGCCCTTGCGATCCATCAGCATGCGGATCGGCGTCGGCGGCAGGAAGCGGGTCAGCTGCAGGTGCTTCGGTGCCTGGGCTTCCACCACGTAGACCAGCTCAACCAGCAGGGTGCCGACCGGCAACGCTTTGTTTTTCAACAGGGACACTGCGCAGCTGCCGGTGTCGCCGGACAGGATCAGATCCAGGCCGTTGCGGATGATCGGGTGCTCCCAGCTGACGAACTGCGCGTCTTCGCGCGACAGCGCCCGATCGCGGTCGAAGGTGACGGTGCAGCCGTCCTGCGGCAGGCCCGGGAAGTCCGGCACCAGCATGTGATCGGACGGCGTCAGCACGATCAGGTTGTCGCTGCGGTCTTCCTGATTGATGCCGACGATGTCGAACAGGTTGAGCGCGAAGCCCACCAGATTGACGTCGTTATCCTGCTCGGCGATGGCGGCAGCCAGCGCCTGGGCTTTGTCGCCGCCGTTGGAGTGCATCTCCAGCAGGCGGTCGCGGCCCTGTTCCAGCTGCGCTTTCAACTGATCGTGCTGCTGGCGGCAGCCGTGGATGAATTCGTCGAAGCCTTCCTGTTCGGTCGGCGCGGCCAGATAGCCGATCAACTGCTCGTAGCAGCTGTCGTAGATGGTGCGGCCGGTCGGGCAGGTGTGTTCGAAGGCATCCAGCCCCTCGTGGAACCAGCGGCCCAGCACCGCCTGCGCGGTGTGCTCCAGGTAAGGCACCATGATTTGGATATCGTGCATCTGGCCGATACGGTCCAAACGGCCGATACGCTGCTCCAGCAGATCCGGGTTGAACGGCAGATCGAACATCACCAGCTGACTGGCGAACTGGAAGTTGCGGCCTTCGGAGCCGATCTCGGAACACAGCAGCACCTGCGCGCCTTCCTCTTCGGAGGCGAAGTAGGCGGCGGCGCGGTCGCGCTCGATGATCGACAGCCCTTCGTGGAACACCGCGGCGCGGATCGCTTCACGCTCGCGCAGCACCTGCTCCAGCTGCAGCGCGGTGTCGGCCTTGGCGCAGATCACCAGCACTTTTTCGTTGCGGTTGGCCAGCAGGTAGTCCAGCAGCCACTCGACGCGCGGGTCGAAGTTCCACCAGGTGGCGTTTTCGCCTTCGAATTCCTGGTAGATCTGCTCCGGATACAGCATGTCGCGCGCGCGCGCTTCGACGGACTTCTTGGCGCCCATGATGCCGGAGACTTTGATCGCGGTCTGATACTGGGTCGGCAACGGCAGCTTGATCTGGTGCAGGTTGCGGTGTGGGAAGCCCTTCACGCCGTTGCGGGTGTTGCGGAACAGCACGCGGCTGGTGCCGTGGCGATCCATCAGCATGGCCACCAGCTCCTGGCGCGCCTGCTCGGCGTTGTCGCCTTCGCTGTTGGCCGCTTTGAGCAGCGGTTCGATGTCCTGCTCGTCGATCAGCTCGCCCAGCAGGTTCAGCTTGTCGTCGGCCAGGCGTTCACCGCTCAGCAGCAGGGTGACGGCGTCGGCCACCGGGCGGTATTTCTGCTGCTCGGCAACGAACTCGCCGTAGTCGTGGAAACGGTTCGGATCGAGCAGGCGCAGGCGCGCGAAGTGGCTCTGTTGGCCCAGCTGCTCCGGGGTGGCGGTCAGCAGCAGCACGCCGGGGATGTGCTCGGCCAGCTGTTCGATCACCTGATATTCGCGGCTCGGCGCTTCTTCGCTCCAGGCCAGGTGGTGCGCTTCGTCGACCACCAGCAGATCCCACTGGGCGTCCGCCAGCTCTTCCAGGCGCTGCTTGTTGCGGCGCACGAAGTCCAGCGAGCAGATCACCAGCTGCTCGGTTTCGAACGGGTTGCTGCTGTCGAGCTTGGCTTCGGCGTAGCGGCTGTCGTCGAACAGCGAGAAGTAGAGGTTGAAGCGGCGCATCATCTCCACCAGCCACTGGTGCTGCAGCGTTTCCGGCACCACGATCAGCACGCGCTCGGCGCGGCCCGCCAGCAGCTGCTGGTGGATGATCATGCCGGCTTCGATGGTTTTGCCGAGGCCGACTTCGTCCGCCAGCAGAACGCGCGGCGCATGGCGCTGGCCGACTTCATGGGCGATGTGCAACTGGTGCGGGATCAGGCTGGCGCGCATGCCGCGCAGGCCGGCGAACGGCAGGCGATACTGCTCGCTCTGGTATTTGCGTGCGCGGAAACGCAGCGCGAAACGGTCCATGCGGTCGATCTGGCCGGCGAACAGGCGATCCTGCGGTTTGCTGAAGGTCAGCTTGCTGTCCAGCAGGACTTCGCGCATCGCCACGCCGCTTTCCTGGGTGTCCTGGCGGGTGCCGATATAGGTCAACAGACCGTTTTCCTCTTTCACCTCTTCCACCTGCAGCTGCCATCCCTCGTGGCTGCTGACGGTATCGCCCGGGTTGAACATCACGCGGGTGATCGGCGAATCGTTTCTGGCATAGAGGCGGTTTTCACCGGTGGCGGGGAAAAGCAGGGTAATCATGCGCGCGTCCAGCGCCACGACGGTGCCCAGTCCTAATTCGCTTTCCGTGTCGCTGATCCAGCGTTGACCAAGAGTAAAAGGCATATATTGTCGGCTCGATTCTTTGTAAGTAAGTCTTGTTACCGGGCGGGAAGGGCCGCGGCACCTGTACTGAACGTCTGCTAATCCCGGTTTGTTTTAAATTTGACGGGCAATAGCCGTTCACGCCATGCAGACGTCGCGAGACGGCAGGGCTAAGCGTGGTTCAGTTTTGGGAAGGGCGCTATGGTAATGGAAGGCGGCGCGTTCGTCACCTGCAAAACCGGATGATTTTTCTTAACCTGGCGCAATCTCAAAACAGCCCCATCTGCCCGGTGACCAGCGTGGTGAAATCGTCGTGCAAGAAAGGGAGTATAGCGTCTGCCACCGGTTGCAGCTGGCGTTCGAGGTAATGCTGATAGTCGATGGGCGAATGGCGCGTTTCCAGCGGTTCCGGCCCGGCGACGGTCATCACGTAGCTGATCCAGCCGCCGTTCTGATACTGCAGCGGCCGCCCCTGGCTGCGGTTGTAGTCGTCGGCGATGCGCGCGGCGCGGGCGTGCGGCGGTACGTTGCGCTGATAGTCGTCGAGCTTTCTGCGCAGGCGCTTGCGGTAGACCAGCTGATCGTCGAAGTCGCCGTTCAGGGTTTTGCCGACGTAGTCGCGCACATAATCCTGGTAGGGCTGCCGTTTGAAGATGCGCTGATAGAGCTGCTGCTGGAACTGCTGCGCCAGCGGCGTCCAGTCGGTGCGCACCGTTTCCAGGCCTTTGTACACCATCTCTTCCTCGCCGCCGGCGCGTGCGATCAGGCCGGCGTAGCGCTTCTTGCTGCCCTGTTCGGCGCCGCGAATGGTCGGCATCAGGAAGCGGGAATAGTGGGTTTCGAACTCCAGCTCCAGCGCGTTCTCCAGCCCGAACTGCTGCTGCAGATGCTGCTGCCACCAGGCGTTGACCCGCTGCACCAGCGCCCGGCCGATCTGCGCCGCCTGCTGCTCGTCATGCGGCTGTTTCAGCCACACGAAGGTGGAGTCGGTATCGCCGTAAATCACCTGATAGCCTTCGGCTTCGATCAGCTCGCGGGTTTGGCGCATGATCTCGTGGCCGCGCAGGGTGATCGACGACGCCAGCCGCGGATCGAAGAAGCGGCAGCCACTCGATCCCAGCACGCCGTACAGCGCGTTCATGATGATCTTCAACGCCTGCGACAGGGGTTTGTTGTGTTGGCGCTTGGCGGCCTCGCGCCCCTGCCAGATCTGTTCGACGATCGCCGGCAGGCAGTGTTTGCTGCGCGAGAAGCGGGCGTTGCGAAAGCCGGGCACCGAGTCGGCGTCGCTTGGGTGGCGCATGCCTTCCACCAACCCGACCGGATCGATCAGGAAGGTGCGGATGATCGACGGGTACAGGCTTTTATAGTCCAGTACCAGCACCGAGTCGTACAGACCGGGCCGGGAGTCCATCACGAAGCCGCCGGGGCTGTGCTCTTCCGGCTGTTCGCCGAGGTTGGGGGCGACAAAGCCCAGGCGGTGCATGCGCGGCATATAGAGGTGGCTGAAGGCCGCCACCGATCCGCCGCTGCGATCGGCCGCCAGCCCGGTGACGGTGGCACGTTCCAGCAGGAAGTTGAGCAGGTCGGCCTTGGCGAAGATGCGCGTCACCAGCTCGCAGTCCTTCAGGTTGTAGCGGGCCAGCGCCGGCTTGTCTTCGGCGAAGCGTCGGTCGATCTCCGCCATGCGCTGATAAGGGTTGTCGATCGCCTTGCCTTCGCCCAACAGCGCCTGCGAAACGTATTCCAGGCTGAAGGAAGGAAAATTCCAGGTGGCGGATTTCAGCGCTTCGATGCCGTCGATAATCAGGCGGCCGGCGGCGGCGGCGAAAAAGTGGTTCTGTTTGAAGCCGTGCTCGCGCCACTCCAGCAGGTTGCCGCCGCGCCCCAGCCGCAGCGGGATCTGGTAGCGTTCGGCGTGCTTTTGCAGCACCCGCAGATCGAACTGCACCAGGTTCCAGCCGATGATGGCGTCAGGATCGTGGCGCTCCAGCCACGCGTTCAACCGTTCCAGCAGCTGGGGGCGGCTGACGCAGTATTCCAGATCGAAATCCAGCGGCGCATCGCCGCCGTTGGCCGGCCCCAGCATGTAGACCTGCCGCTGGCCGCAGCCTTCCAGCGCGATGGAGTAAAGTTCGCCGTGGGCGGTGGTTTCGATATCCAGCGACACCAGCCTGAGCGTCGGGCGGTAGTCCGGCGCCGGCTTCATCTGGCCATTGAGCAACGGCCCATCGCCGTTGCCCTGGCCGTTGAACCACACCGGCGCGGTGATGAAGCGTTCCATCAGGTAGCGCTCGGGCGGGCGAATGTCGGCCTCGTAGAGCGTAACGCCGCCTTCCCGCAGCAGCTTTTCCAGCTTGATGAGCTGACGGTGCTGGCGGCAGTACAGCCCCAGCATCGGGCGGTGATGAAAATCCGTCAGCGCCAGCGGTTTCAGTTCGACTTGCCGTTCTTCGCGCAGCAGCAGTTCCGCGCGCGGCTTTTGTTCGGCGGGGATAAACGCCACCGAGGTTTGCGGCGGCAAGCGCAGTTGACGCGGGCCTGCGTCGGTCGCCAGCCAAAATTCGACCTCGGTGCCGGCGGGCGTGTCGCGCCAGTGGCGAGTGAGCAGGAAACCCTGTTGCAGTGCTGTCATAACCCCTTCGTCTTCCGCCGGGCGGCGTGCGCGACATTCAGCGAGATGTCGGTTTTAGCGCTAATATAGATAAATTATAGTATGGGTTTTTATACAGTAATTGTCCATTGCCGTGCGGCGTTGCCAAATACGCATACAATTCATCGATTGACTCGTCTGCGGCGGCACTGGAAAATCCTTCGCCCCGTTTGGCCGAATAATCCGCAGAGGTGTAATGGAAGCCTATTTACAAGATTTGATCACCCAGTCACTGGCTTTCACCCTGATGGTCGTCCTGCTGGTCGCTTTTCTCGAGTCGCTGGCGCTGGTGGGGCTGCTGCTGCCCGGCACGGTGATGATGGCCAGCATCGGCGCCCTGATCGGCAGCGGCAAGGTGGACTTCTACTACGCCTGGGCGGCGGGGATCGTCGGCTGCCTGCTCGGCGACTGGATCTCCTATTTCGTCGGCCGCGCCTTCAAAGGGCCCTTGCACCGCTGGTCGTTCCTGAAGAAGAACAAAGCGCTGCTCGACAAAACCGAACACGCCTTGCACCAGCACAGCATGGCGACCGTTCTGATCGGCCGCTTCGTTGGCCCGACGCGCCCGCTGGTGCCGATGGTGGCCGGCATGCTCGATCTGCCGCCGTACAAGTTTGCTTTGCCGAACATCATCGGCTGCCTGACCTGGCCGCCGGTCTATTTTTTCCCCGGCATCCTGGCGGGCGTGGCGATCGACATTCCCGCCGGCGCCAACAGCGCGATGTTCAAGTGGCTGCTGCTCGCCGCGGCGCTCACCCTCTGGCTGGCGGTGTGGCTGAGCTGGCGCTGGTGGCGTGAGGGCAAGCGCAATGCCGATCGGCTGAGCCGTTGGCTGACGCCGCTGCGGCTGCGCGTGGTGTGCGCCGTGAGTTGGCTGGCGGCGCTGGCGGTCGGTTATCTGCTGAGCCAGCAGCCGCTGATGCCGGTGTATCGGCACCTGTTGTGGCAGGTGCTGTCCGGGCAATCATCATAATGGATAGGGGGCGTCAGCCCCCGTTCGCCTTACTGGAAGAACGCTTCCAGCTGTTCAAATACCCGCACGTCTTCGCTGTGGCGCTTCACCTGAAGCACGTCTTCCAGCTTTTCCACCTGGCTTATCATCTGCTCCAGCCGTTGGTCGTCGGCGACCAGTAGCCAAATGCGGCTCTGCTGGCCGTCCTTCAGCGGCAGACACAGAATGCCTTCGACGTTGAACGCGCGGCGAGCGAACAGCCCGCAAACGTGCGACATGACGCCGGGATGGTTGCGCACGGCCAGCTCCAGAATCACCTGGGGTTTATCTTGTGGTTGCAGCATGGCTTATTCTCCAATCATGTCGATGTTGGCGGCGCCCGGCGGCACCATCGGGAACACTTTTTCGTTGATGTCGATCAGCGCGTGGATCAGGCAGGGGCCCGGGCGTTGGATCGCCTCGGCCAGCGCGGCCTGCGGATCTTCCGCGGCGTTTAAATCGCAGGTATCCAGCCCGAATCCGGCGGCGATCTTCAGGAAATCGGTGCGCTTCGGATAGGCGGCGGCGAAGATGCGCTGCTGGTAGAACAGGGTTTGCTGCTGGTGCACCAGCCCCAGCGCCTGGTTGTTCATCAAAATGATTTTCACGTCCAGATCGTGTTCGACTGCGGTGGCCATTTCCTGAATGTTCATCATCAGGCTGCCGTCGCCGGAGAAGCACAGCACTTTACGCTCGGGCTCCGCCAGCGCCGCGCCGATCGCCGCTGGCAGACCGAAGCCCATGGTGCCCAAACCGCCCGAAGTCAGCCACTGGCGCGGCCGGCTCAGCGGATAGGCCTGCGCCACCCACATCTGATGCTGACCCACGTCGGTGGTGATGATGGCGCTGTCGTCCACGCAGCGCGCGGCGGCCAGCACCAGGCCGTAATGGCTCAGCGGATCGTCGGCGTTCGGCATGTTGAACGGGAACTCGCGTTTCAGGTCGTTGACGGTGCTCAGCCACGCGCTGCGCGGCTGCGTGTCGATCTGCGGCAGCAGCTGTTGCAGTACTTGGCCGACGTCGGCATGGATCGCCACGTTGGCCTGCTTGACCTTGCCCAGCTCGGCGCGGTCGATATCCACGTGAATGATGGCGGCGTTAGGGCAGAACTGTTCGGTTTTGCCGATTGCCCGATCGTCGAAGCGCGCGCCCAGCACGATCAGCAGATCGGCCTCCTGCAGAATGAAGTTGGTGCTGCGCGCCGCGTGCATGCCCAGCATGCCCAGCGACAGCGGGTGTTCCACCGGCATCGCCCCCAGCGCCATCAGCGTCATGGTGGTAGGCAGACCGGCGCGTTCGGCCAGTTCCAGCGCCTGCCGGTGAGCGTCGGCGCAGATGATGCCGCCGCCCAGGTAGAGGATCGGGCGTTTCGCCTGGTTGATCATCGCGGCGGCCTGCGAAACCAGCGCCGGATCGAAGCTCGGTGCGGCGTCCGGCACGGCGATCGGCGGCAGCTCCTCCAGGGTGATGGTGGCGGTCTGCACGTCTTTCGGCACATCGATCCAGACCGGGCCGGGGCGGCCGGACTCGGCGATGCGGAACGCGTCGCCGATCACCTGTGGCAGTTCGCGGATATCGCGTACCAGATGGTTGTGCTTGGTGATCGGAATGGAAATGCCATAGGTGTCCACCTCCTGGAAGGCGTCGGTGCCGATCATTGAGGAGGGCACCTGACCGGTGATGCACACCAGCGGAATGGAGTCGAGCTTGGCGTCGGCGATGGCGGTGACCAGGTTGGTGGCGCCCGGCCCGCTGGAGGCGATGCACACCGCCGCTTTGCCGTTGGCGCGCGCCATGCCCTGCGCCATAAAGCCCGCGCCCTGTTCGTGGCGCGCCAGCACGTGGTGTATGCGGGTGCTTTGGCTCAGCGCGTCATACAGCGGCAGCGCCGCGCCGCCGGGAATGCCGGCGACAGTGGTGATGCCCTGCCGCTCCAGCAGATGAACGATCAATTGTGCGCCGGTGAAGCTGGTGCCCGGCTGAGGCGTGCCCGAAGTTGCCATGTTCCTGTCCTTTCTCAAGGCCGGTGAGCTTTTCTGGGCAGGGTGCTAAAACAAGAAACCCCGCCCGGTTTGCGCCGGCGGGGTTTGGGAATCGATGCGTTGATTCGGACCCTACGGCGCATTGCCGACGACCACCACCACACGCACGACGACCACCGCGGCTGGTAGCGCGGTAACTAGTAGGGTCGAAGTCAGCGAGGATGCGATCACAGGGAACCTTATCATCAGTAAAAAAAGTCAGGTTTTTATAAAAACACAGGCGCAAAATTCGCACAACAGGTTTATTGCCGCAGCATAAAAAACGCGCGTCAGATCACGCTTTACCTGAAATGCCCAGCACGCGCGCTTCGGGCGCGCTGCCGTCCAGCAGGGCCTGCGTCGGGCCGTCGTAGTAGATGCGCCCGTCGACCACCAGCAGCGTGCGCGGCGCGATGCGCGCGGCGTCGTCGAGGTTGTGCGACACCATCAGCAGCGTCAGGTTGCGCTGTTCGCACACCGTCTGCAGCAGCTGCAGCATCTCGTTGCGCAGCGCCGGATCGAGCGCCGAGAAGGGCTCGTCGAGCAACAGGATCGGCCGTTGGCGAATCAAACAGCGCGCCAGCGCGGCGCGCTGACGCTGACCGCCGGAAAGCTGCGACGGCAGGCGCTCCAGGTGTTCCTCCAGGCCGACCTGACGGGCGATATGCGCCCGCTGTTGGCGCTGCTGTTCAGTCAAGCGCAGACCGGGATCCAACCCCAGCCCGATGTTCTGCGCCACCGTCAGGTGCGCGAACAGGTTGTTCTCCTGAAACAGCATCGACACCGGCCGTTTGGCCGGCGGGGTGGCGGTGTGGTCTTCGTCGTTCAGCAGCAGCCGGCCGCTGGCCGCTGGCAGAAAACCGGCGATCAAACTCAGCAGGGTGCTTTTACCGGCGCCGCTGGGGCCGAGCACCGCGACGCGCTCGCCCGGCTGGATGCGCAGATCAAAGCGCATCGGCAGGTGTTCGTACAGATAGGTCAGTTTTTCAAGCGTCAGCATGGCGCCCCGGTAAGCGTTCGATCAGGGTAAACAGCAGGAAACACAACAGCAGCAACAGCAGCGCGGTCACCGCCCCGTCGTTGCTGCGGTAGGCGCCAATCTGCTGATACAGGTAAAAAGGCAGGGTACGGAAATGCTCGTTGCCAAACAAGGCGACCACGCCGAAATCGCCGATCGACAGCACGCAGGCGAAGGCCAGTGCCTGTGCCAGCGGGCGACGCAGCGCACGCAGTTCGATCAGCCGCAGCCGTTGCCAGCCGTGGATATCCAGCGACAGGCACAGCGGGTTGTAACGTTCGGCGAGGTCGCGCATCGGGTTCTCCAACACCTTCAGCGCATAGGGCACCGCCATCAGCGCATTGGTGAGGATCACCAGCGCATAGGGCGACTGCGGCAGCCCGATCGTATCGCTCAGCAGCAGGAAGAAGCCGGTGGCCAGCACGATGCCCGGCATCGCCAGGATCACCATGCCGCTCAGCTCCAGCGCCTGGCCGCCGCGCAGATGCTGCCGCAGCTTCAGCTCGCGGCTGCTCCACAGCAGCATCATCGTAAGCGCCACGCACAACAGCCCGGCGCCGAGGGCGATGCGCAGCGACGTGAACAGCGCCTGCCACAGCACCGGCTGGCGCAGCACGCTGACGACGGCCTGATTGGCGCCGTCGGCGATCACCGCCAGCAGAGGCGGCAGCAGCAGCAGCAGCGCGGCGGCGATCAGCAGAAAATCGCCGACGCGCCGCCACAGGCTGTCTTCCGGGTTGCGCCAGCGCTGGGCGTGGGTATGGCCCACCGGCAGCGCCTGGCTCAGCCGCTGGCTGATCAACACCAGCCCCAGACAACAGCTTAACTGGATCAGCGCCAGCATGGCGGCACGGCCCAGATCGTAGTCGTAACTCAGCGCCTGGTAGATCGCCAGTTCGATGGTGGTGGCCTGCGGCCCGCCGCCCAGCGACAGCACGGTGGCGAAGCTGGCGAAGCACAGCATGAAGATCAACGCGCCGCTCGGCAAGATCTGGCGGCGCAGCGCCGGCCATTCGACGAAGCGGAACTGCTGCCAGCCATTCATGCCCAGCTGGGCGGCCAGCTGGCGCTGCTCCACCGGGATATTCTCCAGCGCCTGCAGCAACAGGCGGGTGGCCAGCGGCAGGTTAAAGAACAGGTGCGCCAGCAGAATGCCCTGCAGGCCGTAGGGCGAGAAGCCATACTCGACGCCCAGCCAGCCGCACAGCGTCGCCAGCCAGCCCTGGCGCCCATAGACGCTGAGCAGGCCGAACACCGCCACCAGCACCGGCAGCACCAGCGTCATGGCGCACAGCCGCAGCAGCAGCTGCCGGCCGGGGAAACGGCGGCGATAGAGCGCGCGCGCCAGCAGAACGGCGGGCAGCACTGAAATCAGCGCCGACAGCAGCGCCTGCCAAAAGGTGAAGCGCACCACGTGCCATAGGTAGCTGTCCTGCCACAGGCCGCGCCAGTCGCTGTCCGGCGCGTGACGCCACAGCGAGCCCATCGCCAGCGCGGCGACCAGCAGGATCACGCCGGCGGCCAGCAGCCCCGGCCAGAGCCAGCGGGGGATCAGCGGCTGACGGCGGTTTGCCATGCCCGGATCCAACCGCCGCGTTGTTTGGCCACCTCTTCGGCGCTGTATTGCAACGCGGTATGCGGCACGTTCATCTGCTCAAAGCCGATGGGTAGTGGGGTGTTGATCACCGGGTACATCCAGTTGCCGGTCGGGATGGTGTTCTGGAAGGCCGGCGTCACCATGAACTGCATGAAGCGCTCCGCCAGCTCAGGCTGTTTGGCGGCCTTCAGCTTGCCCGCCACTTCCACCTGCAGGTAGTGCCCTTCGCTGAACGTGGCGGCGGCGTAGAGATCTTTTTTCTCTTCGATCAGGTGATAGGCGGGAGAGGTGGTGTAGCTGAGCACCAGATCGCCTTCGCCTTTCAGGAACAGGCCGTAGGCTTCGCTCCAGCCTTTGGTGACGGTGACGGTCTTCTTCGCCAGCTGCTGCCAGGCGGCCGGCGCCTTGTCGCCATACACTTTTTGCATCCACAGCAGCAGGCCGAGGCCCGGCGTGCTGGTGCGCGGATCTTCGTAGATCACTTTCCAGTTGCGATCGCTGCTGACCAGCTCCTGCAGGCTTTTTGGCGGGTTCTTCAGTTTTTCTTTGTTGTAGACGAAGGCGAAGTACCCGTAGTCGTAAGGCACGAAGGTCGCGTCCTGCCAGCCGCCCGGCACCGTCAGTTTGGCGGTGTCGACGCCGCTCGGCGCGAACAGGCCGGTTTGCCGCGCCGCCTGCAACAGGTTGTTGTCCAACCCCAGCACCACGTCGGCGGCGCTGTTTTTGCCTTCCATGCGCAGGCGGTTCAGCAGCGAGACGCCGTCCTCCAGCGCGACGAACTTCAGTTCACAGTCGCACTCGGCTTCGAAGGCTTTTTTCACCGCCGGGCCTGGGCCCCAGTCGGCGGCGAAGGAATCGTAGGTGTAAACCGTCAGCGTCGGCTTGGCGAACACCGGCGCGGCACACAGCAGCAATAAGCAGGGCAGATATGTTTTGACCACGTTGCACTCCTGAAAAATAAGGGGGCAAGGGCATCTGAGGGGGCGAGGCGGCGTCGCCGGTTCGCTGGGCTCAAATCCCTCCGCCGGTATTGACCGGATCAGGTTCGACGGGTGTGCTCTCAGCGGAAAATCGGGCTTATCACGCGGCCCGACTTACCGCACCCCGTTGAGACGGCGCTATTGTAAAGATTAACCGACCCGGGCGAAAGGCGCTTATGCCTCCGGCGGGGCAAACCAGGCGGACTTGAAGTCGAACCAGCCGAGGGTGTTCATCCGCACGCCGCGCATGCTGCGCTGGCCGTGCAGCTGCAGCCAGTGGTGGAACAGCGGGTGCAGCTGGTGGTTGCTGACCAGACGCTGGCAGAACTCGGCCAGCGGCAAACGGTTGGCGCGCCACAGCGCCGCGTCCTGCGCCAGATCTTCGTTCATGCAATGCTGCATCAGCGGCAGTTCGTACAGCGTGGCGAACAGCGAAAACTCCAGCGGCAGATAGAAGTTGGCGCTGCCGAGCCACAGATCGCTGCGCGCGGCGCCCTGGTGCCAGGTGGCGTAATCCACGCTTTGCACGATCAGGCGGATGCCGTGCTGCGCCAGCAGCGGTTCGATCGCCTGGCGAATGGCGTGAAACTCCGAATGTTCATTGAAGTGGGTCATCGTCAGTTCGGTCAGGCCCGCGGGCTTGGGCTGTTGCGCCAGCGTGCGGTTGTGGTGCCAGCGCGGCAGCAGGCCGTACGCCGGCGACCAATAGCGCTGGTAGAGCGGCCCGGCGTGGCTCAGCAGCGAAATGGGGTTGATCAATTCGCACAGCCAACTGCGAATGACGGGGTCGGCGGCCAGCGGAGAACGCTGATCGAACAGCAGGAAATAGCAACCCTCTTCCAGCCGGCTTTCCAGCTCGCTGTTGCCGGTTTCATCGCCCTGCAGCTGCACGCCGGAGTGCACCAGCTCTTCGGAAAACTCCGGCAGCACCCAGATGTTCACCTCGTCGATCAGCGCCCGGTAGCCAAAATAGTCGTCGAAGGCGTGGATCTTCATCTGGCTGGGATGGTTGCGCACCATGCGGTAGGGGCCGGTGCCGACCGGATGGCGGGCGAAATCCGGCAGTTCACGCCATTCGCGCGGCAGGATCATGGCCTGCACGCTGCCCAGCAGCCAGGGCAGCCAGTGATCGGGGCTGCGCAGCTGCACGTCGATAACGAACGGCGTCGGCGAGGTGATGCTCTCGATATGCGAGAACAGCGGTTGCGAGGTCAGTCGCGAAAGGGAAGTGATGACGTCCGCCATCTCCAGCTCACGGCCATGATGAAAATGGATCGCCGGGCGCAGGTAAAACCGCCAGTGCAGCGGCGTCAGCGCCTGCCAATGGTGAGACAGATCGGACTCGAGTTCCCCGTTTTCCTCATTTATGCGCGTCAGGCCGTTGAAGATCTGGCGCGCCAAATGGGTCTCCGAACGCCGCAGCGCCGAGCCGGGCAGCAGGTTGTACAGCTGCCGGTAGTAGAGCACCCGCAGGATGTGTTTCCCCTGGCGGAAGCTGCGCCCCAGCTGCGACAGCAGCATCTGGCGCACCACGTTTTTGTCGCCCACCAGCTGCACCAACTGATCGATGCGGTCCTGTTCCAGCAGCTCCTCGGCCCGCTGTTGCTGCAGCGCCAGGCCGGTGTAGTGGAAGGTTAACCGCGAACGCTTGCCGCGCCCCGACTCCGCCTGCCAGGTGAGCCAACCCTCCCGCTGCATGGCGCTCAGCAGGGAGCGCACGTGGCGCCGCGAGCAGCTCAGCACCTCCGCCAGCGCCTGCAGCGTGGTGTCGGTCGTTTCACCGTGGCAACGTTGCCACAGACGGATGAACTGCTGCTGCAATCGGGACGTGGACATAAAAGAGGAACGCTCCTGCCTCAACTCGTCAATTTTTCTTTCCCTATATTACGCCGATAATTTTCATCAATGAAAGGGGAGGGCGTAATCATGAAAGCTTTCTTATCCAGACAGTTCTATCAACGCTACTTCAGCGCGGTGCGCCGCCAGCGCGCCGACTGGCTGAGCGTGGTGCCCGAACAGGCGCGGCTGGCGATGCTGGCGCACCTGACCCAGTGGGATATCAAAGAGATGACCGATAAGCAGTATCGCGAGCACCTGTAAGGGCGGCGGCAACAAGTTTCTGAGTAATGGTGCTGTTTCACCAGCCAGTGGGGCGACCCACTGGTTTTTTTATGCGTGGTCATGGCGATATGCTTGCATTTTTCTCGCCGTGGCCTAAGGTTCATTCTTCTGCTTTGAGGTCAGGGAAGACGATATGCAACGCCTGAGCCGGTTGTCACTGCGCATCAACCCCATCTTTGCCGCATTCCTGCTGATCGCTTTTCTCTCCGGCATTGCCGGCGCGTTGCTGACGCCGACGCTCAGCCTGTTTTTGACCACCGAGGTCAAGGTGCGGCCGCTGTGGGTCGGGTTGTTTTACACCGCCAACGCCGTGGCCGGCATCGTGGTCAGTTTTCTGCTCGCCAAACGTTCTGACACCCGCGGCGACCGGCGCAGGCTGATCCTGCTGTGCTGCCTGATGGCGGTCGGCAACTGCCTGCTGTTCGCTTTTAACCGCGACTACCTGACGCTGATCACCGCCGGAGTGTTGATGGCGGCGATCGCCAACACCGCCATGCCGCAGATCTTCGCGCTGGCGCGGGAATACGCCGACAGCGAGGCGCGTGAAGTCGTGATGTTCAGCTCGGTGATGCGCGCCCAGCTTTCGCTGGCCTGGGTGATCGGCCCGCCGCTGTCGTTTGCGTTGGCGCTGAACTACGGCTTTACCGTGATGTTCCTGATCGCCGCCGCCACCTTCGCGGTCTGCGTGCTGCTGGTAGGATTCATGCTGCCTTCGGTGCCGCGTGCGGTGGATGACGAAGGGTTGCGGGAAGGCGCTTCCGCGCCGATTGCGCCCGCCAGTGTCTGGCGAAATCGCGACGTGCGCTGGCTATTCATCGCCTCAATGCTGATGTGGACCTGCAACACCCTGTACATCATCGACATGCCGCTGTATATCACCGCCGATCTCGGCCTGCCGGAAGGGCTGGCCGGGGTGCTGATGGGCACCGCCGCCGGGCTGGAGATACCGGCAATGCTGCTGGCCGGTTATTACGTCAAACGCTTCGGCAAGCGCAACATGATGCTGCTGGCGGTGGCGGCGGGCGTGCTGTTTTATCTCGGGCTGATAGTGCTGGCGGCCAAGCCGGCCCTGATCGCGCTGCAGCTGCTCAACGCGGTGTTTATCGGCATCGTCGCCGGTATCGGCATGCTCTATTTTCAAGATTTGATGCCGGGCCGACCGGGCGCCGCCACCACGCTGTTCACCAACAGTATCTCGACCGGGGTGATCCTGGCCGGGGTGCTGCAGGGTGCGCTGGTGGAGAACCTCGGTCATGGCTCGGTGTATTGGATGGCGGCGCTGTTGGCGCTGGCGGCGCTCTGGATGAGCGCCAAAGTGCGTGAAGTGTGAGGTCAAACGGCGGCATTCTTGATGCAAGTCATTGAGAAGGCTGAAACGGACGCCCAAGCTGAAGGCATATGGAGCGCGATCGTTGCGCCTACGCCCGTCTCGCTATTGAGATGCCGCCTTGTTGTTTAGAACAGTGGGAACGTTATGGATAAACTCACACCGCTCAAACCGCTTCCTTCCCTGTGCGCCCTCGGCGCCACGCTGATTATCTGGTTCCTCATTCCCGTGCCGGAGGGCGTTGCGCCCAACGCCTGGCAGTTGCTGGCGCTGTTTATCGGCACCATCATCGCCATCATCGGCAAGGCGATGCCGATCGGCGCGGTCTCGGTGATCGCCATCGCCCTGGTGGCGGTGACCGGCGTCACTAACCCCGGCAAGCCGGGCGCCGCGCTGGACGACGCGCTCAGCGGCTTTTCCAACCAGCTGATCTGGCTGATCGGTTTTTCGATCATGATCTCCCTCAGCCTGAACAAAACCGGGCTGGGCGCGCGCATCGGCTACTACTTCATTTCGCTGTTCGGCAAAAAAACGCTGGGCATCGCCTATGCGCTGACGCTGGCGGAAACCACGCTGGCGCCGGTGACGCCGAGCAACACCGCACGCGGCGGGGGGATCATTCACCCGATCATGAAGTCGATCGCCGACAGCTTCGGTTCCAAACCCGAGCTCAATACCTCCGGTAAGATCGGTCGCTATCTGTCGCTGGTGAACTACAACATCAACCCGGTCACTTCGGCGATGTTTATCACCGCCACCGCGCCTAACCCGCTGATCGTCAGCCTGATTGCCAAAGGCACCCACGGCAGCTTCGAACTGTCCTGGTCGATGTGGGCAGTCGCCGCGCTGGTGCCGGGGCTGTGCTCGCTGATCGTGATGCCGTTGGTCATTTATCTGCTGTATCCGCCGGAGGTGAAAAGTACCCCGGACGCGCCGCGCTTCGCGCGCGAAAAACTGCAGGCGCTGGGGCCGGTGACGCTGCCGGAGAAAATCACCCTCGGGGTGTTCGCGCTACTGCTGGTGCTGTGGGCCGGCATCCCGGCGATGATCTTCGGCCCGGCGCTGGCGGTCAATCCCACCACCGCGGCGCTGATCGGCCTGGCGGTGCTGTTGGCCACCGGCGTGCTGAGCTGGGAGGATGTGCTCAAGCATAAAGGTGCCTGGGACACCGTGGTGTGGTTCTCGGCGCTGGTGATGATGGCCAGCTTCCTCGGCAAGCTGGGGCTGATCGGCTGGCTGTCGCAAACCGTGGGCAACGGCATCGACCATATGGGCATGAGCTGGGTGGGCGGCACGATCTTGCTGACCCTCATCTATTTGTATTCTCACTATTTCTTCGCCAGCACCACCGCGCACGTGACGGCGATGTTCGCCGCCTTCTTCGCCGCCGGCATCGCGCTCGGCGCGCCACCGGCGCTGCTGGGCCTGATCCTGGCGTTCTCTTCCTCGTTGATGATGTCGCTGACGCATTACGGCACTGGCACCGCGCCGATCATCTTCGGCTCCGGCTACGTGACGCTGGGGGAATGGTGGAAAGCCGGGCTGGTGATGAGCGTGGTTAACTTGCTGATCTGGATAGTGATCGGCGGCGCATGGTGGAAGCTGCTGGGCTACTGGTGAGGAAAAAATTCACCCGCCGGGCGGCGGGTGAAGGGGATTAATTCAGAAACGCCAGCTGCTGCGCTTCGTAGCGGGAGATGTCCGCTTCATGCTGCAGCGTCAGGCCGATACTGTCCAGCCCGTTGATCATGCAGTGGCGGCGGAAGCTGTCGATTTCGAACGGATAGCTTTTTCCGCCGGCGTTGACCGTCTGGTTCTCCAGATCCACCACGAACTCCGCCCCCTCGTTGGCGCCGACCTGGTTGAACAGTTCATCCACCTGCTGCTCGCTCAGCGTCACCGGCAACAGCTGGTTATTGAACGAGTTGCCGTAGAAGATATCGGCGAAGCTTGGCGCGATCACCACTTTGAACCCGTAATCGGTCAGCGCCCAGGGCGCGTGTTCGCGCGAGGAACCGCAGCCGAAGTTCTCGCGCGCCAACAGGATACTCGCGCCTTTATAGCGCGGTTTATTCAGCACGAACTCCGGGTTCGGCTGTTGGCCGGCGTCGTCGAGGAAGCGCCAATCGTTGAACAGGTGCTGGCCGAAGCCGGTACGGGTTACCTTCTGCAAAAACTGCTTGGGAATAATGGCGTCGGTGTCGACGTTGGCCGCATCCAAAGGCACCACTAAGCCGGTATGTTGAGTAAATTTAGCCACGTTAGCCCCTTAGTGAATATCACGGATGTCGGCGAAGTGACCGGCGACGGCGGCCGCGGCGGCCATCGCCGGGCTGACCAGGTGGGTGCGCCCACCGCGGCCCTGACGCCCTTCGAAGTTACGGTTGCTGGTGGATGCGCAGCGCTCGCCCGGATTCAGGCGGTCGTTGTTCATCGCCAGGCACATCGAACAACCCGGCAAACGCCATTCGAAACCGGCTTCGATAAAGATTTTGTCCAACCCTTCGGCTTCCGCCTGGGCCTTCACCGGGCCGGATCCCGGCACCACGATGGCCTGCACGCCGCTGGCGACCTTGCGCCCCTTGGCGATCGCCGCCGCCGCGCGCAGATCTTCGATGCGTGAGTTGGTGCAAGAGCCGATGAACACTTTATCGATCGGCACGTCGGTCAATTTGATGCCCGGTTTCAAATCCATGTAGGCCAAGGCTTTTTCCGCAGAGGCGCGCTCGACCGGATCGCTGAACGATTCCGGCGCCGGGATCGCCTGATTGACGGCGATCACCTGGCCGGGGTTGGTGCCCCAGGTGACCTGCGGCGCGATCTCTTCGGCGTGCAGCGTCACTACGGTATCGAATTGGGCGTTGGCATCGGACTTCAGCGTGCGCCAATAGGCGACCGCCTGCTCCCAGTTTTCGCCGGTTGGTGAGAACTGGCGCCCTTTCAGGTAGGTGAAGGTGGTGTCGTCCGGTGCGACCAACCCGGCCTTGGCGCCCATTTCGATCGCCATGTTGCACAGGGTCATGCGGCCTTCCATGCTCAACGCTTCGATTGCCTTGCCGCAGAACTCCACCACGTGGCCGGTGCCGCCGGCGCTGCCGGTTTTGCCGATCACCGCCAGCACGATATCTTTGGCGGTAATGCCCTCGGCGGCGTCGCCGGTGACTTCAATCTTCATGGTCTTGGCGCGGCCCTGCTTCAGGGTCTGGGTCGCCAGCACGTGTTCTACCTCGGAGGTGCCGATGCCGAACGCCAGCGAGCCGAAAGCGCCGTGGGTGGCGGTGTGCGAGTCGCCGCAGACGATGGTCATGCCCGGCAGCGTCATGCCTTGCTCAGGCCCGATCACGTGTACGATGCCCTGGAACGGGTGATTCAGGTCATACAGCGAAACGCCGAATTCCGCGCAGTTCTTGATCAGCTCCTGCATCTGGATGCGCGCCATTTCGCCGCTGGCGTTGATGTCTTTGGTCTGGGTCGACACGTTGTGGTCCATGGTGGCGAAGGTTTTGCCGGGCTGGCGCACCTTGCGGCCCATGGCGCGCAGGCCGTCGAACGCCTGCGGCGAAGTGACTTCGTGCACCAGGTGACGGTCGATATACAGCAACGGCGTTTCGTTCGGCGCTTCGTGCACCACGTGGGCGTCGTACAGCTTCTGGTATAAGGTCTTGGCCATGTTATGCCCCCTGAGCTACAAAGCGAGCGATGATGTCGCCCATTTCATCGGTGCTGACGGCTTTGCCGTCACCGGCCAGATCGGCGGTGCGGTAGCCCTGTTCCAACGCCTGGTTGATGGCGCGCTCCACGGCGTCGGCCGCTTCATCGGCGCCCAGGCTGTAACGCAGCAGCAGGGTGGCGGACAGAATCTGCGCAATCGGGTTGGCGATGCCTTTGCCGGCGATATCCGGCGCGGAACCGCCCGCCGGTTCGTACAGGCCGAAGCCTTGCTCGTTCAGGCTGGCGGACGGCAACATGCCCATCGAGCCGGTGATCATCGCGCATTCGTCGGACAGGATGTCGCCGAACAGGTTGGAGCACAGCAGCACGTCGAACTGGGACGGATCCTTGATCAGCTGCATGGTGGCGTTGTCGATATACATGTGCGACAGCGACACGTCCGGGTAATCCTTGGCGACCTGATTGACCACCTCACGCCACAGGATGGAACTCTGCAGCACGTTGGCCTTGTCGATCGACGTCACCTTGTGGCGGCGCTTGCGGGCGGATTCGAAGGCGATGCGCGCGATGCGTTCAATCTCGAAACGGTGATACACCTCGGTATCGAAAGCGCGCTCCTGCATGCCCTGGCCTTCGCGGCCCTTCGGCTGGCCGAAGTAGATGCCGCCGGTCAGTTCGCGCACGCACAGAATGTCGAAGCCGCGGGCGGCGATGTCGGCGCGCAGCGGGCAGAATGCCTCCAGCCCTTGATACAGGCGCGCAGGGCGCAAGTTGCTGAACAGTTTGAAGTGCTTGCGCAGCGGCAACAGCGCGCCGCGTTCCGGCTGCTCGGCCGGCGGCAGGTGTTCCCATTTCGGGCCGCCTACCGATCCGAACAGGATGGCGTCGGCCTGCTCGCAGCCGGCGACGGTCGCCGGCGGCAACGGGCTGCCGTGGCGATCGATGGCGATGCCGCCGACGTCGTACTCGGCGGTGGTGATGCGAATGTCAAAGCGTTGACGCACCGCGTCCAACACTTTGCGCGCCTGAGCCATTACTTCCGGGCCGATGCCGTCTCCGGGCAAGACGGCAATGTGATAAGTCTTCGTCATGTTCACACCGTTTCCTGATTATTTTGATGTTTGTTTTGCTGCAGGCGCTGCTTTTCTTTTTCTACCTGCTGTGAGCGCCAAATATTGTTCAACACGTGCACCATCGCCTTGGCGGAGGATTCGACGATGTCGGTCGCCAGACCTACGCCGTGGAAGCGGCGGCCGTTGTATGAGACCACGATATCCACCTGGCCCAGCGCGTCGCGGCCATGGCCCTTGGCGGTCAGCTGGTATTTCACCAGCTCGATCGGGTAGTCGGTGATGCGATTGATTGCCTGATAAACCGCATCGACCGGGCCATTGCCGGTGGCGGCCTCGGCTTTCTCTTCGCCGCCGCAGATCAGTTTCACCGAGGCGGTGGCCATGATGCTGCTGCCGGACTGCACGCTGAAGTAGCCCAGGCTGAAGTGCTCCGGCTCTTCCTGCTGTTTATTGATGAAGGCGAGCGCCTCCAGGTCATAGTCGAACACCTGGCCCTTTTTGTCGGCCAGCTTCAGGAAGGCGGCGTACAGGGTATCCAGGTTGTAGTCCTGCTCCTGGTAGCCCATCTCTTCCATGCGGTGTTTCACCGCCGCACGGCCGGAGCGGGAGGTCAGGTTCAACTGCACGTCCTTCAGGCCGATCGACTGCGGGGTCATGATTTCGTAGTTTTCGCGGTTCTTCAGCACGCCGTCCTGGTGAATGCCGGAGGAATGGGCGAAGGCGTTGGAGCCGACGATCGCCTTGTTGGCCGGGATCGGCATGTTGCACAGCTGGCTGACGATCTGGCTGGTGCGGAAGATTTCCTGATGATTGATGTTGGTGTGCACGTTCATGATGTCCTGGCGCACTTTAATCGCCATGATCACCTCTTCCAACGAACAGTTGCCGGCGCGCTCACCGATGCCGTTCAGGGTGCCTTCCACCTGACGGGCGCCGGCCTGTACCGCGGCGATGGAGTTGCCGACCGCCATGCCCAAATCGTCGTGGCAGTGTACGGAGATGATGGCTTTGTCGATGTTCGGCACGCGGTCATACAAGGTGGTGATGATGCCGCCGAACTGGTTCGGCGTGGTGTAGCCGACGGTGTCCGGGATATTGATGGTGGTGGCGCCGGCATTGATGGCGGCTTCGACCACGCGGCACAGATTGTCGATCGGTGTGCGGCCGGCGTCTTCACAGGAGAACTCTACGTCGTCGGTATAGTTGCGGGCACGTTTGACCGAGCGCACCGCCATCTCCAACACTTCGTCGAACGAGCGTTTCAGCTTCGATTCAATGTGCAGGGTCGAGGTGGCCAGGAACACGTGGATGCGGAACGCTTCGGCGACGCGCAACGCTTCTGCGGCCACGTCGATGTCTTTGTCTACGCAGCGGGCCAAGCCGCAGACGCGGCTGTTCTTGATCTGGCGCGCGATGGTTTGCACCGACTCGAAGTCGCCCGGCGAAGAGACCGGGAAGCCGACCTCCATCACGTCAACGCCCATTCTCTCCAGCGCCAGCGCAATCTGAATCTTCTCTTTTACGCTCAGGCTGGCCTGCAATGCCTGTTCGCCATCACGCAGCGTGGTATCGAAAATAATGACTTGTTGGCTCATCGGTGCATTCCTTATCGTGTTGATTTCACGCTAAGCGGGCAAAAAAAACCCGCGCAGTAGCGCGGGTTTCTTATGGGTGATCGGCTGAGTCAGCTCCGAACTTCGTCCACAGGCATACCGCGCAAACAAGATGCGTTAAGTAGTAGGCCTAGTAGACGGTGAGTACGGATCATAAGGGTTCAGCTTCTCTTAAATGGGGTGTCTGCCTAATTTGATACGTGATTGCCCTGGCGATGTCAACACCTGATTGAATGCGGGGACAATGCATCGGCGAATCGGCCGAACAGAGGATCATGCGGCAAAAAAGCGACGCCCTAGAGAAAAAACGGGGCCAGTTTGCGTGCTGCTTAGCATAAACGAATCGGATATATACTGCGCTAATTGCTTCTGGATTTCGTTGCGTTAAGATTTGTGATGAAAAAATAAGAGGAATTAATCACGGGGGGCAATAAAATAACATTTTTAATGCAAATGATTTAAATTGAATTCATATGATTAATTGATTGTTTTAGTCATAATATAACAAAATAATGCGTTTTTACACAAAGTGAGCGGTGTTTTTAGATGGTTTGATTGCTTATGATGTGTTTTTATAGTTTGTCTCATACTGTGCGGTTAGGTTGTTTAATTGTCTTAATCATTGTTGATACCTAATTATTAGTACCACCCAGGTGGCATTCTTCCTGCTGACGGGAGAAGCTGCTGACATGTATTCCACATACGACTTATATCGTGACGATAACACGAGGTTTTTTATCGGCTGATGGCGGTAATGGCAGGATTTGTCGTGCAAAGATAAGGCAATGCGGCGTTTCATTGTTTGTCGAGCACAAGGATTAGATTATCTACACAGGATTTAGTGGAGTGAAATATGGCTGAATATGATTCAGAAATCGCCATGGTCAAAGAGCCGGCGGACATTCATTTGCGCAGCGTCGATCTTAATTTGCTGACGGTGTTTGACGCCGTGATGCAAATGCAAAATATTACGCGAGCCGCTAATTCGTTAGGGATGTCGCAGCCGGCGGTGAGCAACGCGGTGGCGCGCCTGAAGGTGATGTTCAACGATGAGCTGTTCGTGCGTTGCGGGCGCGGGATCCAGCCCACCATGCGGGCCAGGCAGCTTTTTGGGCCGGTGCGGCAAGCGCTGCAGCTGGTGCAAAATGAGTTGCCGGGCGCCGAGTTCGAACCGCTGACCAGCACGCGAGCGTTCTCCCTGTCGCTGTGCAGCCCGCTCGATTTGCGTCTGGGCGCCGCGATAATCAATCACGTCAAACAGATCGCGCCGCAGCTTAACCTGCAAATAAAGTCGTACATCAACAATAATATTGAGCATCAATTGCGTTATCAGGACGTCGAGTTTGTCATCGGCTACAGCCGTTTCGAATCGGCGGAGTTTCGCAGCCTGGCGATGTTCGACGACGAATTAGTGCTGGCGGTTGCGCAGGTGCATCCGAGAATAGGCGAGGAGGTGGCGCCGAATCACATGCTGGCCGAGCAGCACGCCGTGGTTTCCCTGGAGAGTTTTGGATCGTTCAGTAAACCTTTTTATTTAGAGGAGCCGATGCTGCGCGCCGTGACGCAACAGTGCACGGATCTCTACAGCGTGTTGAATATGGTGTCGCAAACGGAAATGGTGGCGATTGCGCCCGCTTGGTTGGTGCGACAGCAGACGGAAGCGTTGAAAATAAAGGCGGTTCCTTTATGTGGTAACGAGAATAAAGCCACCTGCTATCTCTCCTGGCATGAATCCTCCGAGCGGGATAAAGGCCACCAGTGGATGAAATCCGTCCTGATTGAGGCGGGTAACCCAAAGTAAAGTGATAAAGAATGGGAGCCACATAAAGATAATATTCAACTGAGTGTTTTTTTCTCATGATAAAAACTAAGAACTATCTGTGTTTTTATTAAGATGTTTCTTGGTTTTACGGCGATAAAATAACTTATTTTCAGAGTGAGTTTGTTCGTTCAGCAAAAATAATTAATATAAATTAATATTCTGATTTTTACTTTCCGGCTGGTATTTTAAACTAACTCGATGCGGCGGCCCGGATGGGCCGCGTTTTATAGCCATCAGCAAACCTTTTCCTCCCCATTTTGTCCAACCAATGAAAGTGCGGAAGTCGGACTGAGTTTTGGCTCACACTTCTACGCTGAAATCGCTTTTCCCCCTGCCTGAGACTAGGTAGACTGCGCAGAAAAAAGTAAACACGTGTAAGCTGAGATGAGGGGCCGTAAGGCGTCGTTCCGGCTTAACTGTTTGATTCATTTCAGGCTTAGAGCACTATGATCACTAATCTGCTGCAATACCATTTGATCCATCGTATACAGCATCAAATCACCCACCGAGCCGATCGCACAGCTTTTCGCCAATGGTCGCCCAACGGCGAGTTGCAGCTGACTTGGGGAGAGGCCGCCACTCGTATTGATCGCATTGCCGCCGGGTTGCTGGGGCTGGGCGTCGAAGTGCAAGAACGCATCGGTATTTTCGCCAATAACACAATGGCCTGGGCGTTGACCGATCTCGCTATCCTTCACCTGCGTGGCATCAGCGTACCGCTCTATTCCACCAATACGCCGGCACAGGCGGCGTTCGTCACCAACGACGCCGATATCCGTATACTGTTCGTCGGCGAGCAGGCGCAGCTTGACGCCGCCATCGCGCTGCGCGGCGTCTGCCCGCAGCTGCGCCATATTGTCGTCTTCGACGAGGGGGCCGATCTGCGCGGCTGCGAGATCGCACAGCATCTGAGCGCCTTCGAGCGCGCTGCCGATCCGGCGGCTTTTGTCGCTCAACGTCAGCAGCGTATTGAAGAGTGCGACCTGCAGGATCTCTTCACCCTGATCTATACCTCGGGCACTACCGGCGAGCCGAAAGGGGTGATGCTGGACTACCGCAACCTGGCGGCGCAGCTCTACCTGCATGATGAAAGGCTGACGGTCGGCGAAGAAGATGTGTCGCTCAGCTTCCTGCCGCTGTCGCATGTTTTTGAGCGGGCCTGGAGCTTCTTTGTGATGCATTCCGGCGCGCAGAACGTTTTCCTGCCGAACACCGACTGGGTGCGGGAAGCGATGGGGCAGGTCCGCCCGACGCTGATGTGTGCGGTGCCGCGTTTCTACGAGAAGATTTTCAGCGCGGTGCAGGAAAAAGTGGCGCGCGCCCCTTGGCTGCGTCGTGCGTTGTTCCACTGGGCGATCGTCTGCGGCGAGCGCAAATTCCTGCAGGAGCGCGCCGGCAAACCGTTGGGTAAAGTGTTCGACTTCACCCACCGCTGGGCCGATAAGCTGGTGTTGAGCAAGCTGCGCGGTATCCTCGGCGGCCGGGTGCGCTTTTTGCCGGCGGCGGGCGCCAAGCTGGACGATAATGTGATCCTGTTTTTCCAGGCGATGGGCGTCAACATCAAGTACGGTTACGGCATGACCGAAACCTGTGCGACCGTCTCCTGCTGGGAAGAGGGGCATTTCCGCTTCGGATCTATCGGTAAACCGCTACCGGAGGTCGAGGTGCGCATTGGCGAGGAAAATGAAATCCAGGTGCGCGGGCCGATCGTGATGCGCGGCTATTTCAACAAACCGTTGGAAACCGACGCGACCTTTACCGAGGACGGCTGGCTGAAAACCGGCGATGCCGGGGCGATCGATGAAGAGGGCAACCTGTTCATCACCGAACGCCTGAAGGATTTGATGAAAACCTCCGGCGGCAAATATATCGCGCCGCAGATGCTGGAAGGCACGCTGGCGCAGGATCGCTTTATCGAGCAAGTGGCGATCATCGCCGATGCGCGTAAATTCGTTTCCGCGCTGATCGTGCCGTGCTTTGAGTCGCTGGAAGAGTACGCGAAGTCAGTGAACCTGAAATACCAGGATCGCCTGGAACTGCTGCGCAACGGCGAAATCCTCGAGATGTTCGAAAAGCGCCTGTGCGAGATGCAAAAGGAGCTGGCGCGCTTCGAACAGGTGAAGAAGTTCACGCTGCTGCCGGCGGCCTTTTCGATGGAGCTGGGGGAGTTGACGCCAACGCTGAAGCTGCGCCGTAAAGTGATCCTGCAGCGCTATCAGCGTGAAATCGACTCGATGTACCAGGAACAGGCCTGACGCCGCCGCCGGGCCATGTGCCCGGCCAAAAAAACGGCATATCCTTCACCTGATTTAGTTCTGTAATTTCCCCCCTGTTCGAAACAATGCCTAGCCTGACAACCCCGAGGCTAGCGCATTGTTTTTATAAAGCCGCGATCTCCAGCCGCTTGGCAATAACCCCGCTACCGTTAAGCCATTTTGCCGTTTGCCTGCCCCATATTCTGACGTTATGTTAATTCGATAGCGACAACCCATAAAAACTTTGGGGCATTGCCCCGCAGCAGGCGCTACGTTCCGGCGCCAGAGAAGAATAAGCAAGCCTGGAGGCAAACCCATGGAGATGTTGTCAGGAGCCGAGATGGTCGTCCGATCGTTGATCGATCAGGGCGTTAAGCATGTATTCGGCTACCCCGGCGGGGCGGTGCTCGATATCTACGACGCCCTGCATACGGTAGGAGGGATCGATCATATTCTGGTGCGCCACGAGCAGGGGGCGGTGCACATGGCCGACGGCTACGCGCGCGCCACCGGTGAAGTGGGCGTGGTGCTGGTGACCTCCGGCCCCGGCGCCACCAACGCCATTACCGGCATCGCCACCGCCTACATGGACTCGATCCCGATGGTGGTGCTGTCGGGGCAGGTGCCCAGCTCGCTGATCGGCTACGACGCCTTCCAGGAGTGCGATATGGTGGGGATTTCTCGCCCGGTGGTGAAGCACAGCTTCCTGGTAAAACGCACCGAAGACATCCCGGCGGTGTTGAAGAAGGCGTTCTACCTGGCTTCCAGCGGCCGCCCCGGCCCGGTGGTGATCGATCTGCCGAAAGATATCGTCGGCCCGGCGGTGCGGATGCCTTATGCCTACCCGCAGGACGTGAGCATGCGTTCTTATAACCCGACGGTGCAGGGCCACCGCGGGCAGATCAAACGTGCGTTGCAAACCATTCTGGCGGCCAAAAAGCCGGTGATGTACGTCGGCGGCGGCGCGATCAACGCCGGTTGCGAGGCCGAACTGTTGGCGTTGGCGGAGCAGCTGAACCTGCCGGTGACCAGCAGCCTGATGGGATTGGGCGCTTTCCCCGGCACCCATCGCCAGAGCGTCGGCATGCTCGGCATGCACGGCACCTATGAAGCCAATAAAACCATGCACCATGCCGACGTGATCTTCGCCGTCGGCGTGCGCTTCGACGATCGCACCACCAATAACCTCGCTAAATACTGCCCGGACGCCACCGTGCTGCACATCGATATCGATCCGACTTCGATCTCCAAAACGGTGGACGCCGATATTCCGATCGTCGGCGATGCCAGGCAGGTGTTGGTTCAGATGCTGGAGCTGCTGGTGCAGGACGAGAAAGCGCAGGATCACGACGCGCTGCGCGACTGGTGGCAGTCCATCGAGCAGTGGCGTGCCCGCGACTGTCTGGGTTACGACAAGCACAGCGGCACCATCAAACCGCAGGCGGTGATCGAAACTCTGCACCGCCTGACCAAAGGCGACGCCTATGTCACCTCGGACGTGGGCCAGCACCAGATGTTCGCCGCGCTCTATTATCCGTTCGACAAACCGCGCCGCTGGATCAACTCCGGCGGCCTCGGCACCATGGGCTTCGGTTTGCCGGCGGCATTGGGCGTCAAGCTGGCGCTGCCGGAGGAAACCGTGGTGTGCGTGACCGGCGACGGCAGCATTCAGATGAACATTCAGGAGCTGTCCACCGCGCTGCAATATAACCTGCCGGTGGTGGTGGTGAACCTCAACAACCGCTATCTGGGTATGGTGAAGCAGTGGCAGGACATGATTTATTCCGGCCGTCACTCGCAGTCCTACATGGATTCGCTGCCGGACTTCGTCAAGCTGGCCGAGGCTTACGGCCATGTCGGCATCGCCATCCGCACGCCGGATGAGCTGGAAAGCAAGCTGGCGCAGGCGCTGGCGGAAAAAGAGCGGCTGGTGTTCGTCGACGTGACCGTCGATGAAACTGAACATGTTTACCCGATGCAGATCCGTGGCGGAAGCATGGACGAAATGTGGCTTAGCAAAACGGAGAGGACCTGATCATGCGCCGTATTTTATCTGTCTTGCTGGAAAACGAATCCGGCGCTTTGTCGCGCGTGGTCGGGCTGTTCTCCCAGCGCGGTTATAACATCGAGAGCCTGACGGTGGCACCGACCGACGATCCGACGCTGTCGCGCATGACTATCCAGACCGTCGGTGACGAGAAAGTGCTGGAGCAGATTGAGAAACAGCTGCACAAGCTGGTGGACGTGCTGCGCGTCAGCGAGCTGGTGCAGGGGGCCCACGTCGAGCGCGAGATCATGCTGGTGAAGCTGCAGGCCAGCGGCTACGGCCGTGAAGAGGTGAAGCGCTGCGCCGACATTTTCCGCGGCCAGATCGTCGATGTGACGGCGACGCTGTACACGGTACAGCTGGCCGGCACCAGCGACAAGCTCGACGCCTTCCTGAGTGCGGTGCGTGAAGTGGCGGAGATCGTGGAAGTGGCCCGTTCCGGCGTGGTTGGCGTGTCGCGCGGCGACAAAATCATGCGCTGAGCGCGGTCTGGCGGTGAATAATCGGGGGCGCGGCGTGGCTGCGCCCTTTGTTTTTCGGTATTTTTTGCCCGATTGCTGGCACCTTTCGGCAAAAGCGGTTGCTAGGCAGTGTTTTCTGCTGTTAGATCGCAGAGGCTGGATTGAATAACCGTACGGGATGTCATGGTTAATCCGAGCACAGCCTTCACTTCTATTTTCAGCGTCATTAAGGGGTTAATGTGAAACTGGATGAAATCGCGCGTCTCGCGGGCGTTTCGCGCACGACGGCCAGTTACGTCATCAACGGCAAGGCGAAGCAGTATCGTGTCAGCGATAAAACCGTCGAGAAAGTGATGGCCGTGGTCAGGGAGCATAACTATCACCCGAATGCCGTCGCGGCGGGGCTGCGCGCCGGGCGTACCCGTTCTATCGGTCTGGTGATCCCGGATCTGGAAAATACCAGCTATACCCGCATCGCCAACTACCTGGAACGCCAGGCGCGCCAGCGTGGTTACCAATTGCTGATCGCCTGTTCCGAAGATCAGCCGGACAACGAAATGCGCTGTATCGAGCACCTGCTGCAGCGCCAGGTGGACGCCATCATCGTCTCCACCGCCTTGCCGCCGGAGCATCCTTTCTATCAACGCTGGGCCAACGATCCGCTGCCGATCATCGCGCTGGACCGCGCGCTGGATCGCGAGCATTTCATCAGCGTCGTCGGGGCCGATCAGGAAGACGCCTTTGCGCTGGCGCAGGAGCTGCGCACCTTCCCGGCTGAATCGGTGCTGTATCTGGGCGCCTTGCCGGAGCTTTCGGTGAGCTTCCTGCGTGAGCAGGGCTTCCGTCAGGCCTGGCAAGAAGATCCCCGCCACGTCGATTATCTGTACGCCAACAGCTATGAACGTGAAGCCGCCGGCGCGCTGTTTGCCGAATGGCTGAAAACGCACCCGATGCCGCAAGCGCTGTTCACCACTTCGTTCTCGCTGTTGCAGGGCGTGATGGACGTGACGCTGAAGCAACGTGGCCGTTTGCCGACCGATCTGGCGATTGCCACCTTCGGCGACCATGAACTGTTGGATTTCCTCGAGTGCCCGGTGCTCGCGGTGGCTCAGCGCCATCGTGACGTAGCCGAACGCGTGTTGGAGCTGGTGTTGGCCAGCCTGGACGAACCGCGTAAACCCAAACCGGGTTTGACGCGTATCCGCCGCAATCTGTTCCGCCGCGGCAGCCTGAGCCGCAAATAGTCCGCTCTACAGGAGCCCGCTTTGCCGGGCTCCTGGTTTAGACGTAGCCCGCCACCCGGAACAGCCGCCGGCAATATTCCAGGAAATAGCCATACACCACGCCCATCGCCATGGAGACCAGCGCATTGCTGGTGACCGCCGCCAGCATTTGTTGGCCGTCGGCGCCTACGCTCCACAGAATGGCGGCATAAACCGGCGATTGGAAGCTGACGTAGGCCAGCAGGTCGGCGAGGTTGCGCAGCACGAACTGGCCGCGCGGACAGCGGCGCGCCGTGCGGATAAACAGATCGCGATAGCGGCCGTAAGGCCAGGCGATCAGGATGTTGACCGGGATCGACAGCAGGCGCGAAGAGAGGGATTGCTGGAAGCTCATGCCGGAGATCGACACTTCTATCGCCATGCCGGCGATAAAGCAGTACACCACCAGTGCGAACGTATCGGCAGCGGCGCTACGCCAGTGAGCGGCGGGCGAAAGCATGTGTTATCTCCCTTTGGTTGGAATTCTGTTAAATTATTAATTATTGGTTGTTAAAGCTGCTTTTTTGCTTTTTATATAGTGTACTAATCTGCATTGTGTTTTTTAACTAGATTTATATTTTTATTTTTAACATTTGTTCGGTTTTTGTCCCGCAGAACCGGGAGAGAGGAGAGGGTAGAGAGATTAAAATCGGCGATTTAAAATAAATTCATTAAAAACATGGTGTTGCGATTTTTGGCTTCGAGTGGGGATTTTTTTCGGCAAAAATTGTGGAAATAAAGGTGTAAGAAAATGAAACCATAATTGTAAACAGGTATTTTGGGAATAATCTTACCAAATTGATTTAAATAGAAATTACTTCTGCTCGTAATATCCGAACCATTTATTTTTATCGCGGCCGCATCACGGCCGTGCAAATTGAAGTAAAATAGCGCCCGGTTTTACGGTGAATAACGATTGAGCGTTATTAACTCAAGGAGTTATGGCCTTATTCCGCGATCGGTTCGCCCAACGCCGAGCCTTGGCGGGCGCGGCTCGCCAGCGGTTACCGCACTGAGATTGCCGAGCTGAAAAATGAGACATGGCTTGCAGAAGGAAGTAATGAGTTAATTAATCGCCAGTTCGTCAGGTTTTTAATCAGATTCTTTCCGCTTAGAAAATTCTCTCCGTTTATCATGGTGTTAATTTTTAATCGTCGAACAATCAGAGTTTCTTTCGCGAGTCAGCTCCCAAAATGACCAGAGAAATATTGCCAAAGCGCTGGCGCTCTGGCTTGACAAGGTTTTCATACCCTCCGTAAACTCCATTGTGTGGGAATTTGTGGGGTAAAGTGGTGAAAACGGTCACTAAGGGGTAGCTCAGGAATGTTCCGTGGAGCGACGATGGTCAACCTCGACAGCAAAGGGCGGCTTGCCGTACCTACCCGATATCGGGAATTGCTCAACGAGGAATCGCAAGGCCAAATGGTCTGTACCATTGACCTCCATCAGCCCTGCCTGCTGCTTTATCCTTTGCCCGAATGGGAAATTATTGAACAAAAATTATCACGTCTGTCGAGCATGAATCCCGCCGAGCGCCGCGTTCAGCGCCTGCTGCTGGGGCATGCCAGTGAGTGTCAGATGGATAGTGCCGGTCGTTTGCTGTTAGCCAATACGCTGCGGCAACACGCCGGGCTCACGAAAGAAGTGATGCTGGTCGGTCAGTTCAACAAGTTTGAACTGTGGGATGAACAGACCTGGTATCAACAAGTCAAGGATGATATTGACGCTGAACAGTCGACTCAGGAACCGTTGTCTGAGCGGCTACAGGACTTGTCGCTATAAGCATGTTGGAAAACTATAAACACACCACCGTCCTGCTGGACGAAGCCGTCAACGGCCTCAACATCCGCAGCAGCGGCATATATATCGACGGTACTTTTGGTCGCGGTGGCCATTCTCGTCTGATTCTGTCCCAGCTGGGGCCGGAAGGGCGCTTGCTGGCGATTGACCGTGACCCTCAGGCGATTGCAGCCGCCAAATCTATTGAAGATCCTCGTTTTACCATCGTACACGGCCCATTCTCCGAGTTGTCGCACTATGTGCGGGAACGTGAATTGGTGGGCAAGATCGACGGCGTTCTGCTCGATCTGGGCGTTTCTTCGCCGCAGCTTGACGACGCAGAGCGCGGGTTCTCCTTTATGCGCGACGGTCCGCTGGACATGCGCATGGATCCGTCCACCGGCCTGTCCGCCGCAGAGTGGCTGATGAAGGCCGAAGCGGACGACATCGCCTGGGTGCTGAAAACCTTTGGTGAAGAGCGTTTCGCTAAGCGCATCGCACGCGCCATCGTCGAAAGAAACCGCGTGGAGCCGATGACGCGCACCAAAGAGTTGGCGGATCTGATTGCCGACGCCAGCCCGTTCCGTGAAAAGCACAAGCATCCGGCGACGCGCAGCTTCCAGGCGATCCGCATTTATATCAACAGCGAGCTGGAAGAGATCGAGCGTGCGCTCGACGGCGCGCTGGAAGTGCTGGCCCCGCAGGGCCGTTTGTCGATCATCAGCTTCCATTCGCTGGAAGACCGCATCGTCAAACGCTTTATGCGACACCACAGCCGCGGCGCCCAGGTGCCGGCGGGCATTCCGTTGACCGAGGAGCAACTGCGCGGCATGGGCGGGCGAACGCTGAAAGCGCTGGGCAAAATGATGCCGTCGGAAGCGGAAGTGGCGGACAACCCGCGTGCGCGCAGTTCGGTGCTGCGCATTGCTGAGAGGATGCCCGCGTGATTGGCAACGAACGTCACGGCCTGGTCGGGGTGATTGGCGGCGATCTGCTGCGCAACGCCAAGATCCCCATGATTTTACTGATTGCGTCACTGGTCTCCGCGATTTTCGTGGTGACCACCGCGCACCGCACCCGCCTGCTGACCGCCGAGCGCGAACAGCTGGTTCTGGAGCGCGATGCGCTGGATATCGAGTGGCGCAACCTGATTTTAGAAGAGAACGCCCTCGGCGATCACAGCCGGGTTGAACGTATCGCGACAGAAAAACTGCAGATGCAACACGTTGATCCATCGCAGGAAAATATCATCGTTAAACAATGAATGGTTTAACCGGAATAATGACACGGAGTAGAAAGGAAACGCATGAAAGCAGCGCGCCCCGGTAAGTTGAGACGCCAGGAAGATCAGGCCAGCTTTGTCAGCTGGCGTTTTGCGTTGCTGTGCGGCTGCATTTTGCTGGCGATGGTCGGCCTGATGCTGCGCGTTGCGTACCTGCAGGTTATCAATCCCGATCGTCTGGTGAAAGAAGGCGACATGCGTTCGCTGCGCGTGCAGGAAGTGCCGACCGCGCGCGGCATGATCAGCGATCGCGCCGGCCGTCCGTTGGCGGTCAGCGTGCCGGTCAATGCGGTGTGGGCGGATCCGAAAGAGCTGAACGAGCGCGGCGGCATCACGCTGGACAGCCGTTGGAAAGCGCTTTCCGATGCGCTGAACATCCCGCTGGACCAACTCTCCAACCGCATCAACGCCAACCCGAAAGGGCGCTTCGTTTATCTGGCGCGCCAGGTGAACCCGGCGATCGGCGACTACATCCACAAGCTCAAGCTGCCGGGGATCTACCTGCGGCAGGAGTCGCGCCGGTACTACCCGGCGGGGCAGGTAACGTCGCACATCATCGGCGTAACCAACATCGACGGACAAGGTATCGAAGGCGTCGAGAAGAGTTTCGACCGCTGGCTGACCGGGCAACCGGGCGAGAGAACGGTGCGTAAGGACCGCTTCGGCCGGGTGATCGAAGATATCTCCTCCGTCGACAGCCAGGCGGCGCACAACCTGGTACTGAGCGTCGATGAACGGCTGCAGGCGCTGGTGTATCGCGAGCTGAACAACGCCGTGGCGTTCAACAAGGCCGAATCGGGCACTGCGGTGCTGATCGACGTGAACACCGGCGAAGTGCTGGCGATGGCCAACAGCCCGTCTTACAACCCGAACAACATGGCCGGTACGCCGAAAGAGACCATGCGTAACCGTGCTATCACCGATATTTTTGAACCCGGTTCAACCGTGAAGCCGATGGTGGTGATGACCGCGCTGCAAAACGGCGTGGTCAGAGAAAACAGCGTGTTGAACACCATCCCGTACCGCATTCAGGGCCACGAGATCAAAGACGTGGCGCGGTACTCGGAGCTGTCATTGACCGGGATCTTGCAGAAGTCGAGTAACGTCGGTGTTTCAAAGCTGGCGTTAGCGATGCCGTCCTCAGCGTTAGTAGATACTTACTCTCGTTTTGGGCTGGGAAAAGCGACCAATTTGGGGCTGGTCGGAGAAAGCAGTGGCATATACCCAAAAAAACAACGGTGGTCTGACATAGAGAGGGCCACCTTCTCTTTCGGCTACGGGCTGATGGTAACTCCGTTACAGTTGGCGCGAGTCTATGCAACGATCGGCAGTCTGGGCGTGTATCGCCCATTGTCGATCACCAAGGTTGACCCTCCGGTCGCCGGCGAACGCGTTTTCCCTGAACCTCTGGTGCGCACCGTGGTGCACATGATGGAAAGCGTGGCCTTGCCGGGCGGCGGCGGCGTGAAAGCCGCCATCAAGGGATACCGTATCGCCATCAAAACCGGTACCGCGAAAAAAGTGGGCCCGGACGGCAAATACGTCAACCGATACATCGCTTATACCGCCGGCGTCGCGCCGGCAAGTAACCCCCGTTTTGCCCTGGTGGTCGTCATCAACGACCCGCAGGGTGGGAAATACTATGGTGGCGCAATCTCCGCGCCGGTGTTCGGCGCCATCATGGGCGGCGTATTGCGCACCATGAACGTCGAGCCTGACGCGTTGCCCACCGGTGACAAAAGCGAATTAGTGATTAACAAGAAAGAGGGTTCAGGTGGCAGATCGTAATTTGCGCGACTTACTCGCCCCATGGGTGCCGACGGCGCCCGGGCGCGCGCTGCGGGAAATGACATTAGACAGCCGTGTGGCGGCTGCCGGGGATCTGTTTGTCGCCGTGGTCGGCCATCAAACGGATGGACGCCGCTATATTCCGCAGGCCATCGCGCAGGGCGTCGCCGCCGTGATCGCCGAAGCTGACGGTCAGGCCGAAGACGGCGCCATTGTTGAGATGCACGGCGTGCCGGTGATCTACCTGAGCCAACTGAACCAGCGCCTTTCCGCGTTGGCCGGGCGTTTTTACCATCAGCCGGGCGAGCGTCTGCGCCTGGTCGGCGTGACCGGCACCAACGGCAAAACCACCACCACGCAGTTGTTGGCGCAGTGGAGCCAACTGCTGGGCGAAACCAGCGCGGTGATGGGCACCGTCGGCAACGGTCTGCTGGGCCAGGTCTGCCCGACCGAGAATACCACCGGTTCTGCGGTGGATGTTCAACACGTATTAAACGACTTGGCGGAACAGGGCGCGACCTTCGCCGCGATGGAAGTCTCATCCCACGGTTTGGTGCAACACCGGGTGGCGGCGCTGCCGTTCGCTGCTGCGGTCTTCACCAACCTGAGCCGCGATCACCTGGATTACCACGGTGACATGGCCAATTACGAAGCGGCCAAATGGTCGCTGTTCGCCGCCCACAATGTGGGGCAGGCGATCATCAACGCCGACGATGAAGTCGGCCAGCGCTGGCTGAGCAAGCTGCCGGATGCGGTGGCGGTGACGATGCAGGGCAACCTGCAGCCGGGCTGCCACGGCCGCTGGCTGAAAACCACGGCGGTCGATTATCACGACAACGGCGCCACGGTTCGGTTCAGCTCCAGCTGGGGCGACGGCGAGATCGAAAGCCGCCTGATGGGCGCTTTCAACGTCAGCAACCTGCTGTTGGCATTGGCGACGTTGCTGTCGCTGGGCTACCCGCTGGAGGCGCTGGTGGAAACCGGCAACCGTCTGCAGCCGGTCTGCGGCCGCATGGAAGTGTTTAACGCGCCGGGCAAACCGACGGTCGTGGTGGATTACGCCCACACGCCGGATGCGCTGGAGAAAGCGCTGGAAGCGGCGCGCCTGCACTGCCAGGGGCAGCTGTGGTGCGTCTTCGGCTGCGGCGGCGATCGCGACAAGGGCAAGCGTCCTCTGATGGGCGGCATCGCTGAGCAGTTCGCCGATCGCGTGGTGATCACCGATGACAACCCGCGAACCGAAGAGCCGCGCGCGATTATCAACGATATCCTGACCGGATTGCTGGATGCCGGGCAAGCGCTGGTGATCCACGGCCGCGCCGAAGCGGTGACCAGCGCCATCATGCAGGCGCAGGAGCAGGATGTGGTGTTGGTGGCGGGCAAAGGCCACGAAGATTATCAGCTGGTGGGCAACCGCCGCCTGGATTACTCCGACCGCACGACGGTCGCCCGACTGCTGGGGGTGCTGGCATGATCCCTGTCTCTCTTCAGACACTGGCTGAGGTATTGAGCGCTGAACCGATCGGCGCCGATTGCCAAATTGTCGAGGTGACGACAGACACCCGCAAGGTGACCGCCGGTTGCCTGTTTGTGGCGCTGAAAGGCGAGCGTTTCGACGCTCACGACTTTGCGGCGGATGCCGTAGCCGCAGGCGCCGGGGCATTGCTGGTCAGTAAGCGCTTATTGGTGGACGTGCCGCAGCTGGTGGTGAAAGACACCCGTCTGGCGCTGGGGCAGCTTGGCGCCTGGGTGCGTCAGCAGGTGCCGGCGCGCGTGGTGGCGCTGACCGGCTCCTCGGGCAAGACATCGGTGAAAGAAATGACCGCCGCCATTCTGCGTGAATGCGGCGAAGTGCTGTATACCGCCGGCAACTTCAATAACGACATCGGCGTGCCGTTGACGCTGTTGCGTCTGGAGCCGCAGCATGATTTTGCCGTGATAGAGCTGGGCGCTAACCACATTGGCGAAATCGCTTACACCACCGCATTGACGCGTCCGCAGACCGCTTTGGTGAACAACCTGGCGGCGGCGCACCTGGAAGGCTTCGGCTCGCTGGCCGGCGTCGCGCAGGCGAAAGGTGAAATCTTTACCGGCCTGCCGGCCGACGGCGTGGCGATCATCAACGCCGATAACAACGACTGGCCGCACTGGCAGAGCATGTTGGGCGGCAAAACCGTCTGGCGCTTCTCGCCGCAGGCTGCCGAAGGCGTGGATTTCTTCGCGGATAACGTGCGGGTGAACGGTGCAGGCACGCAGTTCACGCTGCACAGCCCGTTCGGCACCGCCGAGATCGCGCTGCCGCTGCCGGGGCGCCACAACGTGGCCAATGCGCTGGCGGCGACGGCGCTGGTGATGTCGGTGGGCGCCACCCTCGAAGCGGTGCGTCAGGGGCTGAAACAGTTGCAGGCGGTGCCGGGGCGTCTGTTCCCGGTGGCGCTGGCCGAAGGCAAGCTGCTGCTGGACGACAGCTATAACGCCAACGTCGGGTCGATGACCGCGGCGGCGCAGGTGCTGGCAGAGATGCCGGGCTACCGCGTGATGGTGGTCGGCGATATGGCCGAGCTGGGCGCGGAAGCGGAAGAGTGTCACCGTCAGGTGGGCGAAGCCGCCCGTCTGGCCGGCGTCGACAAAGTGATCAGCGTCGGCGGTTTGAGCCGCGTGCTGAGCGAGGCGTCCGGCAACGGCGAACATTATCAAGACAAGACAGCAGTGATCGCGCGCGTGGCGGAATTACTGTCGGAACATGCGGTCATTACCGTGTTAATCAAAGGTTCACGTAGTGCCGCAATGGAGCAGGTAGTACGCGCGTTACAGGAGAAAGCACCATGTTAGTTTGGCTGGCCGAGCATTTGGTCAAGTATTACTCAGGCTTCAACGTCTTTTCTTATCTGACGTTCCGAGCCATTGTCAGCCTGCTGACCGCGCTGTTCCTGTCGTTGTGGATGGGCCCGCGGGTGATCAAGCGCCTGCAAGAAATGTCCTTCGGCCAGGTGGTGCGTAACGACGGCCCCGAGTCGCACTTCAGCAAGCGTGGCACGCCGACCATGGGCGGCATCATGATCCTGACCTCCATCACCATTTCGGTGCTGATGTGGGCCTACCCGTCCAACCCGTATGTCTGGTGCGTGCTGTTCGTGCTGGTGGGTTACGGCATCGTCGGCTTCGTCGACGACTACCGCAAGGTGGTGCGTAAGGACACCAAAGGGCTGATCGCCCGCTGGAAGTATTTCTGGCAGTCGGTGATTGCGCTGATTGTCGCATTCGCCATGTACGCCGTAGGAAAAGACACGCCAGCCACCGAGCTGGTTGTGCCGTTCTTTAAGGACGTGATGCCGCAGCTGGGCCTGCTGTACATCCTGCTGGCCTATTTCGTGATCGTCGGCACCAGCAACGCGGTCAACCTGACCGACGGCCTGGACGGCCTGGCGATTATGCCGACGGTATTCGTGGCGGCCGGCTTCGCGCTGGTGGCCTGGGCGACCGGTAACATGAACTTCGCCAACTACCTGCATATTCCGTATCTGCGTCATGCCGGTGAGTTGGTGATCGTGTGTACCGCCATCGTCGGCGCCGGCCTCGGGTTCCTGTGGTTCAACACTTACCCGGCCCAGGTGTTTATGGGCGACGTCGGTTCGTTGGCGTTGGGCGGCGCGTTGGGTACCATCGCGGTGCTGCTGCGTCAGGAGTTCTTGTTGGTGATCATGGGCGGCGTATTTGTGGTAGAGACGCTGTCGGTGATCCTGCAGGTGGGATCGTTCAAGCTGCGCGGGCAACGCATTTTCCGCATGGCGCCGATTCACCACCACTATGAATTGAAAGGCTGGCCGGAGCCGCGCGTTATCGTGCGCTTCTGGATCATTTCGCTGATGCTGGTGCTGATTGGCCTGGCAACGCTGAAGGTGCGTTAATCATGGCAGACTATCAGGGTAGAAAAGTCGTCATCATCGGGTTGGGCCTCACCGGCCTGTCCTGCGTCGATTTCTTCATGGCGCGCGGCGTGACGCCGCGCGTGATGGATACCCGTATCGCGCCGCCAGGCTTGGACAAACTGCCTGAAAGCGTGGAGCGCCATCTGGGCGATCTGAATCAGGACTGGCTGCTGGCGGCGGATCTGATCGTTGCCAGCCCGGGCGTCGCGCTGGCGACCCCGGCATTGAGCGCCGCGGCGGATGCCGGCGTGGAAATCGTCGGCGACGTCGAACTGTTCTGCCGTGAAGCGCAGGCGCCGATCGTGGCGATCACCGGCTCCAACGGTAAAAGCACCGTTACCACCCTGGTGGGCGAGATGGCGAAAGCCGCCGGTTGGGCGGTGGGCGTGGGCGGCAATATCGGCCTGCCGGCGCTGAGCCTGCTGCGTCAGGAATGCCAGCTTTACGTGCTGGAGCTGTCCAGCTTCCAACTGGAAACGACGTATAGCCTGCGGGCGGCGGCGGCGACCATCCTGAACGTGACCGAAGATCATATGGATCGCTATCCGTTCGGCCTGCAGCAGTATCGCGGCGCCAAGCTGCGCGTGTATGAAAACGCCGTCGCGTGCGTGGTGAACGCGGACGATGCGCTGACCATGCCGGTGCGCGGCGCCGACGAGCGCTGCGTCAGCTTCGGCGCCGACGTGGGCGACTATCACCTGAACCGTCAGCAGGGGGAAACCTGGCTGCGGGTGCGCGGTGAGAAAGTGCTGAATACGCGCGAGATGAAACTGACCGGCCGCCACAACTACACCAACGCCCTGGCGGCGCTGGCGTTGGCGGATGCGGTCAATATCCCGCGCGCGTCCAGCCTGAAGGCGCTGACCACCTTCACCGGCCTGGCGCACCGCTTCCAGCTGGCCTGGGAGAACAACGGCGTGCGTTGGATCAACGACTCCAAAGCCACCAACGTCGGCAGCACCGAAGCGGCGCTGAACGGCCTGCAGGTAGACGGCACGCTGCATCTGCTGCTGGGCGGCGACGGCAAGTCCGCCGATTTCTCGCCGCTGGCGCGCTACCTGCAGGGCGATAATGTGCGTCTGTATTGCTTTGGCCGCGACGGCGCCCAGCTGGCACAGCTGCGGCCGGAGGTGGCGACGCTGACCGAGACCATGGAGCAGGCGATGCGCACCATCGCCGGCCGCGTACAGCCCGGCGACATGGTATTGCTGTCGCCGGCCTGCGCCAGCCTCGATCAGTTCCGTAATTTTGAAGTGCGCGGCGATGAGTTCGCCCGCCTGGCGCAGGAGCTTGGCGGATGAAACTACGCTTGCCGAACTTCGGGCTGACAGAACGGCTTAAAGACTGGGTGACCGGTGCGCGCGACAACGATGCGGTCAACATGGTGCTCTACGATCGCACCCTGCTTTGGCTGACCTTCGGGTTGGCGATCATCGGCTTCGTGATGGTGACCTCGGCGTCGATGCCGATCGGCCAGCGCCTGGCGGACGATCCGTTCCTGTTCGCCAAACGCGACGCGCTGTACCTCGGCCTGGCGTTCGGCCTGTCGCTGGTGACGCTGCGCGTCCCGATGGAGATTTGGCAGCGCTACAGCAACGTGATGTTGCTGATGTCGATCGTGATGCTGCTGATCGTGCTGGTGGTGGGGAGCTCGGTGAACGGGGCTTCGCGCTGGATCGCGCTCGGCCCGCTGCGTATTCAGCCGGCAGAGCTGTCCAAGCTGTCGCTGTTTTGCTACCTGGCGAGCTATCTGGTGCGCAAGGTGGAAGAGGTGCGCAGCAACTTCTGGGGCTTCTGCAAGCCGATGGGCGTGATGGTGGTGCTGGCGGTGCTGCTGCTGGCGCAGCCGGACCTCGGTACCGTGGTGGTGCTGTTCATCACCACGCTGGCGATGCTGTTCCTGGCCGGCGCGAAAATGTGGCAGTTCCTGGCGATCATCGGTTCCGGCGTGTTCGCCGTGGTGCTGCTGATCATCGCGGAACCATACCGTATGCGCCGCGTGACCTCGTTCTGGAACCCGTGGGCCGATCCGTTCGGCAGCGGCTACCAGCTGACCCAGTCGCTGATGGCGTTCGGTCGCGGCGAGTTCTGGGGGCAGGGGCTCGGCAACTCGGTGCAGAAACTGGAGTATTTGCCGGAAGCGCACACCGACTTCATCTTCTCCATTTTGGGTGAAGAACTGGGCTATATCGGTGTGGTTTTAGCCCTGTTAATGGTATTCTTCGTCGCTTTTCGCGCGATGTCCATCGGGCGCCGCGCGCTGGAGATCGACCAACGCTTTTCCGGCTTCCTGGCCTGCGCGATCGGCGTGTGGTTCAGCTTCCAGGCGCTGGTTAACGTCGGCGCCGCCGCGGGCATGCTGCCGACCAAAGGTCTGACGCTGCCGCTGATCAGTTACGGCGGTTCGAGCTTGCTGATTATGTCGACGGCCATCGTGCTGTTGCTGCGAATTGATTATGAAACGCGCCTGACGAAGGCTCAGGCGTTTGTGAAGAGGTAAGGGATGAGCGGGAAACCTAAGCGTTTAATGGTGATGGCAGGCGGTACCGGCGGGCACGTGTTCCCGGGGCTGGCGGTCGCGCATCATCTGATGGCGCAGGGCTGGCAGGTGCGCTGGCTCGGAACCGCAGACCGAATGGAAGCCGATCTGGTGCCGAAGCACGGGATCGAGATTGATTTTATCCGCATCTCCGGCCTGCGCGGCAAAGGCCTGAAGGCCCAGCTGACTGCGCCGCTGCGGATCTGGCAGGCGGTGCGCCAGGCGAAAGCCATCATGCGCAGCTATCAGCCTGACGTGGTGCTGGGGATGGGGGGGTACGTGTCCGGCCCCGGCGGCCTGGCGGCCTGGCAGTGTGGCATCCCGGTGGTGCTGCACGAACAAAACGGCATCGCCGGCTTGACCAACCGCTGGCTGGCGCGCATCGCCGCCAAAGTGATGCAGGCCTTCCCCGGCGCGTTCCCGAACGCCGAGGTGGTGGGCAACCCGGTACGTACCGACGTGTTGGCGCTGCCGTTGCCGGCGGAGCGGTTGCAGGGGCGCGAAGGCCCGATCCGCGTGCTGGTGATTGGCGGAAGTCAGGGCGCGCGCGTGCTGAATCAGACAGTTCCTGAAGTCGCGGCGCGTTTGGGCGATAGAATTACGCTCTGGCATCAGGTTGGCAAGGGCGCGCTGGAAACGGTGCTGCGCGACTACGAAAGGGTAGGGCAGACGCAGCACAAGGTGACCGAGTTCATCGACGACATGGCCGCCGCCTACGCCTGGGCCGACGTGGTGGTCTGCCGCTCCGGCGCGTTGACCGTCAGCGAAATCGCGGCGGCGGGGCTGCCGGCGATCTTCGTGCCGTTCATGCACAAGGACCGTCAGCAGTACTGGAACGCGCGTCCGCTGGAAGAAGCCGGTGCGGCGAAGATTATCGAACAGCCGCAGTTCAACGCCGATGTGGTGGCCGAACTGCTGGCGAGCTGGGATCGCAAGACGCTGCTGGCCATGGCCGAGAAAGCGCGCGCGGTCGCCATTCCGGATGCCACCGAGCGCGTGGCGGCGGAGCTGGTGCGGCTCGCCAAGTAACGAGTGCAGGGGTTCGGTGCGCCGAACCTGAATAAAAGCAATGTGATGTAGGGCCGGGGTACCGGATCCGGATTAGAGAGAGTGATGAATACACAACAACTGGCGAAACTACGTACTATCGTGCCCGAGATGCGTCGCGTCCGGCACATTCACTTTGTCGGCATCGGTGGCGCCGGCATGGGTGGTATCGCCGAAGTGTTGGCAAACGAAGGGTATCAGATCAGCGGCTCCGATCTGGCGCCGAATCCGGTGACCCAGCAGTTGAGCGCGCTCGGGGCGACGATTTACTTCAATCACCGTCCGGAAAACGTGCTGGATGCGAGCGTGGTGGTGGTTTCTACCGCCATCTCCGCCGACAACCCGGAGATTGTCGCCGCCCGTGAAGCGCGTATCCCGGTGATCCGCCGCGCAGAGATGCTGGCGGAGCTGATGCGTTTTCGCCACGGCATCGCTATCGCCGGCACGCACGGCAAAACCACCACCACGGCGATGGTTTCGAGCATTTACGCCGAAGCCCGCCTGGACCCGACCTTCGTTAACGGCGGGCTGGTGAAGGCGGCGGGGACCCACGCACGACTGGGGTCCAGCCGTTATCTGATCGCGGAAGCGGATGAGAGCGATGCGTCGTTCCTGCATCTGCAGCCGATGGTGGCCGTGGTCACCAACATCGAAGCCGACCATATGGATACCTACCAGGGCGACTTCGAGAATCTGAAGCAGACGTTTATCAATTTCTTGCACAACCTGCCGTTCTACGGCCGTGCGGTGATGTGCATCGACGATCCGGTAGTGCGCGAGCTGTTGCCGCGCGTGGGTCGCCATATCACCACCTACGGCTTCAGTGAAGATGCCGACGTGCGCATCGAAGACTACCGGCAGATTGGGCCGCAGGGGCACTTTACCCTGAGCCGTCAGGACAAACCGTTGCTGACGGTGACGCTGAACGCGCCGGGGCGCCACAATGCGTTGAACGCGGCGGCGGCGGTGGCGGTGGCGACCGAAGAAGGCATCGACGACGAAGATATCCTGCGCGCGCTGGCGGGCTTCCAGGGCACCGGGCGTCGCTTCGATTTCCTCGGCGAGTTCCCGCTGGAGCCGGTCAACGGCAAAGCGGGCAGCGCGATGCTGGTGGACGACTACGGCCACCATCCGACCGAGGTGGACGCCACGCTGAAAGCGGCGCGCGCCGGCTGGCCGGACAAGCGTTTGGTGATGATCTTCCAGCCGCACCGTTATACGCGCACCCGCGATCTGTACGACGATTTCGCCAACGTGCTGTCGCAGGTGGATGTGCTGCTGATGCTCGACGTGTACGCCGCCGGCGAAGCGCCGATCCCGGGCGCGGACAGCCGCTCGCTGTGCCGCACCATCCGCAGCCGCGGCAAGCTGGATCCGATCCTGGTTTCCGATGCCGATACCGTGCCGGAAACCCTGGCGCAGCTGCTGCAGGATGAAGACCTGGTGCTGGTGCAAGGCGCCGGCAACGTGGGCAAAATCGCCCGTAAACTGGCTGAGCTGAAGCTGCAGCCGCCGAAGAAAGAGGAGGTGCACCATGGCTGATAAAGTTGCAGTTCTGCTGGGCGGCACCTCCGCTGAACGTGAAGTCTCCCTGCAATCCGGCGCTGCGGTGCTGGCCGGATTGCGCGAAGCCGGTATCGATGCGCACGGCGTCGATACCCGCGATTTCCCGGTGACCCAGCTGAAAGAGCAGGGGTTCACCAAAGTGTTTATCGCGCTGCATGGCCGCGGCGGCGAGGACGGCACCCTGCAGGGGCTGCTGGAGTTCCTCGAACTGCCTTATACCGGCAGCGGCGTGATGGCCTCGGCGCTGACCATGGACAAATGGCGCACCAAGATGGTGTGGCAGTCGATGGGCTTGCCGGTGGCGCCTTACGTGGCGCTGAATCGCCAGCTGTACCTCGGCGGCGAAAAAGCGGCGCTGCTGGCACGCGTGGCGGAGCTTGGCCTGCCGCTGATCGTCAAGCCGAGCCGTGAAGGCTCCAGCGTCGGCATGAGCAAGGTCACCGAAAGCGGCGCGCTGGAAGCCGCGTTGGAAGAGGCCTTCCGCCATGACGACGACGTATTGGTGGAGAAGTGGCTGAGCGGCCCGGAATATACCGTGGCGATGCTGGGCGACCAGGTGCTGCCGTCGATCCGCATCCAGCCGGCCGGCGTGTTTTACGACTACCAGGCCAAGTACATTTCGGACGACACGCAGTACTTCTGCCCGAGCGGTTTGAGCGCCGAGCAGGAAGCCGAGATGGCGGCGTTGGCGCTGCGTGCCTATCGCGGCCTGGACTGCAGCGGCTGGGGCCGCGTCGACGTGATGCAAGACAGCGATGGCAGCTTCTATCTGCTTGAGGTGAACACCTCTCCGGGCATGACCAGTCATAGCCTGGTGCCGATGGCGGCGCGCCAGTTTGGATTAAGCTTCTCGCAGTTGGTGGCGAGAATTTTGGAGTTGGCCGACTGATATGTCGCAAGCTGCCCTGAATGCGCGCGATCGCGAGGTGGATAACGGCCCGCGCCGCAGCAATGGAACCCAGTTGGCGGGAATGATTTTCCTGCTGATGGTGTTGGGAACGGTCGTGTGGAGCGGTTGGGCGGTGCTTGGCTGGATGAAAGACGCCAGTCGCCTGCCGCTCTCAAGGCTGGTGGTGACCGGCGAACGCCACTACACCACCAACGATGATATTCGTCAGGCGATCCTGGCGCTGGGCGCGCCCGGCACCTTTATGACGCAGGATGTGGACGTCATCCAGCAGCAGATCGAACGTCTGCCGTGGATCAAGCAGGCCAGCGTGCGCAAACAATGGCCGGATGAGCTGAAGATCCATCTGGTGGAGTACGTCCCGGTGGCGCGCTGGAACGATTTGCACATGGTGGACGCCGAAGGCAAAGCGTTCAGCGTGCCGGCGGAGCGGGCGGGTAAACAGAAGTTGCCGCTGCTCTACGGGCCGGAAGGGAGCGAGCAGGATGTGCTGGAAGGCTATCGGGCGATGAGCGCCACGTTGGCGGCCAGCAAATATACGCTGAAAATGGCGGCGATGACCGCGCGCCATTCCTGGCAGCTGGCGCTGGACAACGATGTCCGGCTTGAGCTGGGGCGCGATGACCGCAACGGGCGTTTGCAGCGGTTTATCGAGCTTTACCCGGTATTGCAGCAGCAGGGCCAGGCGGAGAGCAAGCGTGTCAGCTATGTCGATCTGCGCTACGAGTCCGGCGCTTCGGTAGGGTGGGCTCCGGTGTTGGTCGATCCGCAGGCGCTTGGCGGTCAGCAAAACAGTAATCAGCAACAGAATCAGGCACAGGCAAAACAACAATGATCAAGTCGACGGACAGAAAACTGGTAGTTGGACTGGAGATCGGTACTGCAAAAGTCTCCGCGTTGGTAGGGGAAGTTCTGCCCGATGGCATGGTCAACATTATCGGGGTGGGCAGCTGCCCGTCTCGCGGCATGGATAAGGGTGGCGTAAACGACCTGGAGTCGGTGGTGAAGTGCGTACAGCGCGCCATCGATCAGGCCGAGCTGATGGCGGACTGCCAGATCTCCTCGGTGTACCTGGCGCTGTCGGGCAAACACATCAGCTGCCAGAACGAAATCGGCATGGTGCCGATCTCGGAAGAGGAAGTGACGCAGGACGACGTGGAGAACGTGGTGCACACCGCCAAATCGGTGCGCGTGCGCGACGAACACCGCATTCTGCACGTGATTCCTCAGGAATACGCCATCGATTATCAGGAAGGCATCAAAAACCCGGTTGGGCTGTCCGGCGTGCGCATGCAGGCCAAGGTGCATCTGATTACCTGCCATAACGATATGGCGAAGAACATCGTCAAGGCCGTGGAACGTTGCGGCCTGAAAGTTGACCAACTTATTTTCGCCGGTCTGGCCGCGAGCTACGCGGTGCTGACCGAAGATGAACGCGAACTCGGCGTTTGCGTGGTGGATATCGGCGGCGGCACCATGGATATGGCGGTGTACACCGGCGGTGCGCTGCGCCACACCAAAGTGATCCCTTATGCCGGGAACGTGGTCACCAGCGATATCGCCTACGCCTTCGGCACGCCGCCGACCGACGCGGAAGCGATTAAAGTTCGACACGGCTGTGCGCTTGGGTCGATTGTTAGCAAGGATGAGAATGTAGAGGTGCCTAGCGTCGGGGGACGTCCTCCGCGCAGTCTGCAAAGACAGACGCTGGCTGAAGTCATTGAGCCACGCTACACCGAACTGTTGAATCTGGTTAACGATGAAATATTGCAATTGCAGGAGCAACTGCGTCAGCAAGGGGTGAAGCATCATCTGGCAGCCGGTATCGTGCTGACCGGTGGCGCCGCCCAGATTGATGGCCTGGCAGCCTGTGCGCAACGGGTGTTCCACACCCAGGTACGCATCGGCCAACCCTTGAACATCACGGGTCTGACGGATTATGCGCAGGAGCCTTACTACTCTACAGCGGTAGGTCTGCTGCACTATGGAAAAGAGTCTCACCTGAGCGGTGAGACAGAAGGAGAAAAACGCGCCTCGGTGGGCAATTGGTTTAAACGTATCAATAGCTGGCTGAGAAAAGAGTTTTAATGTTTCAACAAAGAGATCATGCTGAGTAATCTTTTTATGATCTCGCAGCGACAGGCACAAAACGGAGAGAAACTATGTTTGAACCAATGGAACTAACCAATGACGCGGTGATTAAAGTCATCGGCGTCGGCGGCGGCGGTGGCAACGCCGTTGAACACATGGTGCGCGAGCGCATCGAAGGTGTTGAATTCTTCGCTGTGAACACGGACGCCCAGGCGCTCCGCAAAACGGCGGTTGGCCAAACCATCCAGATCGGTAGCGGTATTACCAAAGGTCTGGGTGCGGGCGCGAACCCGGAAGTGGGTCGCAATTCAGCGGAAGAAGACCGCGAAGCCCTGCGCGCAGCGCTGGACGGCGCAGACATGGTCTTCATCGCGGCCGGCATGGGCGGCGGCACCGGTACCGGTGCGGCGCCAGTGGTGGCTGAAGTGGCTAAAGATTTGGGTATTCTGACCGTGGCCGTGGTGACCAAGCCTTTCAACTTCGAAGGCAAGAAGCGCATGGCATTCGCGGAGCAGGGTATCGCTGAGCTGTCCAAACATGTGGACTCGCTGATCACCATCCCGAACGACAAGTTGCTGAAAGTTCTGGGTCGCGGCATCTCTCTGCTGGACGCGTTCGGCGCGGCCAACGACGTGCTGAAAGGCGCGGTGCAGGGTATCGCCGAGCTGATCACCCGTCCGGGCCTGATGAACGTCGACTTCGCCGACGTGCGCACCGTGATGTCCGAAATGGGCTACGCGATGATGGGTTCCGGCGTGGCTTGCGGTGAAGACCGTGCCGAAGAAGCGGCCGAAATGGCGATCTCCAGCCCACTGCTGGAAGACATCGACCTGTCCGGCGCGCGCGGCGTGCTGGTCAACATCACCGCCGGCTTCGACCTGCGTCTGGATGAGTTCGAAACCGTGGGTAACACCATCCGTGCGTTCGCGTCCGACAACGCTACCGTGGTTATCGGTACCTCGCTGGATCCGGAAATGAACGACGAACTGCGCGTAACCGTGGTTGCAACCGGTATCGGTATGGACAAACGTCCTGAAATCACCCTGGTGACCAATAAGCAGGCCAGCCAGCCGGTGATGGACCACCGTTATCAGCAGCACGGCATGTCGCCTCTGCCGCAGGAAGTAAAACCTGCCGCCAAGGTGGTCAACGACCAAGCTGCGCAGCCGAATAAAGAGCCCGATTATCTTGATATTCCAGCCTTCCTGCGTAAACAGGCAGACTAAGAATATCCTGAGAATTTGGAATCTCCGCTCTTTGTGCTAAACTGTCCCGCCAGCCATGCTGTATGCTTGGCTGGTAGGATGGATAACATTGCGAGATAAAACGATGATCAAACAAAGGACATTAAAACGTATTGTTCAGGCGACTGGCGTCGGTTTGCATACCGGCAAGAAAGTCACGCTGACAATGCGCCCAGCGCCGGCTAATACCGGGGTCATCTATCGTCGCACTGACTTGAATCCACCGGTTGATTTTCCGGCTGATGCAAAATCCGTGCGTGATACCATGCTCTGTACTTGCCTGGTGAATGAGCATGACGTGCGTATTTCGACCGTTGAGCACCTCAACGCCGCTCTGGCTGGGTTGGGCATCGACAACATCGTCATCGAAGTCGACGCCGCTGAAATCCCAATCATGGACGGCAGCGCCAGTCCGTTCGTGTTCTTGCTGCTGGATGCCGGCATCGAAGAGCTGAACTCGGCGAAGAAATTCCTGCGTCTGAAAGAGACCGTGCGCGTTGAAGATGGCGACAAGTGGGCCGAGCTGTCCCCGCATAACGGGTTCCGCCTGGACTTCACCATCGACTTCAACCACCCGGCTATCGACGCCAGCTCTCAGCGCTATCGTCTTGATTTCTCGGCTGAGTCGTTCGTGCGTCAAATCAGCCGCGCGCGCACCTTCGGGTTTATGCGCGACATCGAATACCTGCAGTCCCGTGGCCTGGCCCTGGGCGGCAGCTTCGACTGCGCCATCGTGGTAGACGACTACCGCGTGCTGAACGAAGACGGCCTGCGTTTCGAAGACGAATTCGTACGTCACAAAATGCTGGACGCCATCGGCGATCTGTTCATGTGCGGCCACAACATCATTGGCGCGTTCACCGCGTACAAGTCTGGCCACGCGCTGAACAACAAACTGCTGCAGGCCGTGCTGGCCAAGCAGGAAGCGTGGGAATACGTGACCTTCCAGGACGAAGCCGAAATGCCGCTGGCATTCAAGGCACCGTCCACCGTATTGGCGTAAGGTCTGAATTCCTCGCCTGCTGCGAATAACGGCAGGCGCATCCCCTGAGAGCCTGAGAATTCAGGCTCGTGATGCGGTCTGGTGTTTTGCAGCTGTGTCGCTGATCACTTATCACGACTGGTTGTGTTGGTACCCTCTCCGGCCAATGCAGCCAGCCGTTCCAATATCTTGCGCAGTTTCTCCGGGCTACGGCTCGCCAATCCTCTCAGTTCTTCCGCACTCTCCAGACTCAAATGCCGCATCGGCACGGGTTTTTCCGGCGCTTTCTCTGCGTTTTGCACCTGGTGGCTGCCTTTCGCCATCAAGGCCGGATTAATCCTGATGTCGATCGACGACAATGATGGTAGAATTTGCGCTCGTAGTGCAGACAGCAAAGCGGGTTGTTCGTAGCGCAAGCGCATCATCCAACTGGCATTTGCCGTTTCGAGCACTAAAATACCCTGTCGGAAATTCGCGACGCGGCACCAGGGATGCAGGGGAGCAGGCAACAGGCCCTTCACTGCACGGTTAAGCTTGAGCAGCGCCACCGCGCGTTGCTGGACGTTATGCAGCGGCCCTTTGCTGCCGGCAGACGCGTCGTCGAACAGGACATCTAATAATTGTGGACGGCTATCGCGCATAATGGGCTCCGGCGGATTATAAACTCGTGATCGGTATTCTAAATCGTTGGCGACAATTTGGCAGACGTTATTTCTGGCCCCATCTCCTGTTAGGGATGGTTGCGGCCACGCTTGGCGCGTCTTCCAATTTGCCCGGCGCCCCCGATCAGGCCGCACTGCCGAATACGTCGTCCAGCCTTAACCGGCAAAATTCGGCCAACGGCACCTTCAACAGCCTGGCCCTGCTGCAGGACGCGCACCGTCGCCCTACCTTCAGCGTAGATTACTGGCAGCAACATGCGCTGCGCACCGTCATTCGTCACCTCTCTTTCGCGCTGGCGCCGCAGGCGGTTTATGCGCGGGTGCAGGAGAGCGAAGCCGAAGCCGAACCGCCTTTGCAGGTAGCGCAACTGGCGCTGCTTTCTACCCTCAACGCGCTGCTGACGCACGAGCCGAAGCCGCCGACCATCATTCGCCATACCCACCTTGAGGTGCTGCCAACGCTGGCACGGCACCAGACCGGTCTGTGGGTGGCGCAGGTACAGGGCATTCGCGCCGGGCCTGCCGCGCTCGTCTGACTCCGCCCTCAGGGCACAAAAACCATAAATAATAGCAAGTTGACTGCCGTATTCGGCCGTCATGACAGAGATATCAAACATCATGTTAGTGAAATTATTAACCAAAGTTTTTGGCAGCCGTAACGATCGTACCCTGCGCCGCATGCGCAAAGTGGTTGAGCAGATCAACCGCATGGAACCGGACATGGAAAAATTGTCCGATGACGAGCTGAAAGCGAAAACCAACGAGTTCCGCGCGCGCCTGGAGAAAGGCGAGTCGCTGGAAAGCCTGATCCCGGAAGCCTTCGCCGTGGTGCGTGAAGCGAGCAAGCGCGTGTTCGGCATGCGTCACTTCGATGTGCAGCTGCTGGGCGGCATGGTGCTGAACGACCGCTGTATCGCCGAAATGCGTACCGGTGAAGGTAAGACCCTGACCGCGACGCTGCCGGCCTATCTGAACGCCCTGAGCGGCCGCGGCGTGCACGTCGTGACCGTCAACGACTATCTGGCGCAGCGTGACGCCGAAAACAACCGTCCGCTGTTCGAGTTCCTCGGCCTGAGCATCGGCATCAACCTGCCGGGCATGCCGGCGCCGGCCAAGCGTGAAGCTTACGCCGCTGACATCACCTACGGCACCAACAACGAATACGGTTTCGACTACCTGCGCGACAACATGGCGTTCAGCCCGGAAGAGCGCGTGCAGCGCAAACTGCACTATGCGTTGGTGGATGAGGTGGACTCCATCCTGATCGATGAAGCGCGTACGCCGCTGATCATCTCCGGCCCGGCCGAAGACAGCTCCGAGATGTACATCAAGGTCAACAAGCTGATCCCTAAACTGATCCGCCAGGAAAAAGAAGACTCCGACACCTTCAAGGGTGAAGGGCATTTCTCGGTGGATGAGAAGGCGCGTCAGGTCCACCTGACCGAACGCGGCTTGATCCTAATCGAAGAGATGCTGGTGGAAGCCGGCATCATGGATGAAGGCGAATCGCTGTACTCGCCGACCAACATCATGCTGATGCACCACGTTACCGCCGCGCTGCGCGCCCACGTGCTGTTTACCCGCGACGTTGACTACATCGTGAAAGACGGCGAAGTGATCATCGTCGACGAACACACCGGCCGTACCATGCAGGGCCGCCGTTGGTCCGACGGTCTGCACCAAGCGGTGGAAGCCAAAGAAGGCGTGGAGATCCAGAACGAGAACCAGACGCTGGCTTCGATCACCTTCCAGAACTACTTCCGTCTGTACGAGAAGCTGGCCGGGATGACCGGTACCGCCGATACCGAAGCCTTCGAATTCAGCTCGATCTACAAGCTGGACACCATCGTGGTGCCAACCAACCGTCCGATGATCCGTAAGGACATGCCGGATCTGGTGTACATGACCGAGAAAGAGAAGATCGGCGCCATCATCGAAGACATCCGCGAGCGTACCGCCAAAGGCCAGCCGGTGCTGGTGGGTACCATCTCAATCGAGAAATCCGAAGTGGTTTCCCATGAGCTGACCAAAGCGGGCATCGAGCACAAGGTGCTGAACGCCAAATTCCACGCCATGGAAGCGGATATCGTTGCCCAGGCCGGCCAGAGCGGTGCGGTAACCATCGCCACCAACATGGCGGGCCGTGGTACCGATATCGTGCTGGGTGGCAGCTGGCAGGCCGAAGTGGCGCTGTTGGAAGAGCCGACCGAAGAGCAGATCGAAGCCATCAAAGCGGCCTGGAAAGTGCGCCACGACGCGGTGCTGGCGGCGGGCGGCCTGCATATCATCGGCACCGAGCGCCACGAATCGCGCCGTATCGATAACCAGCTGCGCGGCCGTTCCGGTCGTCAGGGCGATGCCGGTTCATCCCGCTTCTACCTGTCGATGGAAGATGCCCTGATGCGTATCTTCGCTTCGGATCGCGTGTCCGGCATGATGCGTAAACTGGGCATGAAGGAAGGTGAAGCAATTGAGCACCCGTGGGTGACCAAGGCGATCGCCAACGCACAGCGCAAAGTGGAGAGCCGCAACTTCGACATCCGTAAGCAGCTGCTGGAATACGACGACGTCGCTAACGATCAGCGCCGCGCCATCTACAGCCAGCGTAACGAATTGCTGGACGTGTCCGACGTGAGCGAAACCATCGCCAGCATCCGCGAGGACGTGTTCAAGAGCACCATCGACAACTACATCACGCCGCAGTCGCTGGAAGAAGAGTGGGACATTCAGGGGTTGGAAGAGCGCCTGAAGAACGACTTCGATCTGGAGATGCCGATCGCACAATGGCTGGACAAAGAGCCGGAGCTGCACGAAGAGACGCTGCGCGAACGCATTCTGGAGAACGCCAAAGAGCAGTACCAGCGTAAGGAAGAAGTGGTCGGCAGCGAAATGATGCGCAACTTCGAGAAGGGCGTGATGCTGCAGACTCTGGATTCCCTGTGGAAAGAGCACCTGGCGGCGATGGACTACCTGCGTCAGGGTATTCACCTGCGCGGCTATGCGCAGAAGGATCCTAAGCAGGAGTACAAGCGTGAATCCTTCAACATGTTCGCCACCATGCTGGAATCGCTGAAATATGAAGTGATCAGCGTGCTGAGCAAGGTTCAGGTGCGGATGCCGGAAGAGGTGGAAGCGCTGGAACAGCAGCGCCGTGAAGAGGCCGAGCGCCTGGCGCAGCACCAACAGCTGAGCCACCACGACGAGAACGCGCTGGTGACCGAAGATCCGAACGCGCCAGCGACCGCCGAGCGTAAAGTGGGCCGCAACGATCCGTGCCCATGCGGCTCCGGTAAGAAATACAAGCAGTGCCACGGCCGCCTGCAGTAATGCCGGCTGCGGTTAACCGATAATACCCAGGGGTTCAGCTTGCTGAGCCCCTGTTTTTTGACACCCATCAGGAGGGTGAGATGAAACATCTGAATATCGCCGTGGGCATCATCCGTAATGCGCAACGGGAGATCTTTATTACCCGCCGCGCCGCCGACGCGCACATGGCCGGATTCTGGGAGTTCCCCGGTGGCAAGATCGAACAGGGTGAAACGCCGGAGCAGGCGCTGAGCCGCGAACTGCGGGAAGAGACCGGTATCGAAGCCGAACGCGCCGAACTGTTGGAGGTGGTGGAGCACCGCTTCAGCGATCGCATCGTGACGCTGAATTTTTATCTGGTGGAAGCCTGGGCGGGCGAGCCGTACGGCCGCGAGGGGCAACCGATGCGCTGGGTTAAACAGGCGGAGCTGCGTGAAGACGAGTTCCCGGAAGCCAATGCCGGCATTATTCAGCTGCTGGTGGCGCAGGCGAACGCCGCGCAATAACAAGGTTGGCCTGGCGGGCGCCAGGCCAATCGTGGACGATCAACGATCGTCCATTTCACTCCAGTCTTCGCTTTCCGACAGATCGCTGTTGCTCGGAATACGTTTCTCTTCATCAGCCCACTCGCCGAGATCGATCAGCTGGCAGCGCTTGCTGCAAAACGGCCGGAACGGGCTAACTTCACCCCAAACCACGCCGGTGCCACAGGTTGGGCATTTTACTACGGTCGTCATAACGGTTCCTTACGCCTTCTGTCAGTGCTGGGAAGGCTTTCTTGCACAAGTTCAACAACAGGCCAGTTCGAACGTCAGGCGTTCAGGCACCACGCCATTTTCGCTATCCAGCGGCAGGAAACGAATGGCATAGCGGGTCTTGTGGCCGGAAATCTGCGGATAAAGCTGCGGCGCCAGATGGAGGCGCAGGCGCAGCAGATCTGCCCCTTCGGCGTTGTCCTGGAAAAAGCCGTTCAGGCTGATTTGATTGCGGAACGGCCCCGACTGACGGATCAGATCCAACACCATGATCAGCGCCTGGTTCAGCGGATCCAGCGACTGCAGCCAGGTGGCGACGTCGGCATCGCGATCCTGCTGCGGCGCGTGCATCCACATGTGCAGGGTTGGCAGATCGAAGCTGCAGCAGCCGCCGGGAATGTTCAGCCGCTGGCGCACCAGGCCGATCAGCCGATCTTCGCGCAGCGCCTGGCCGAGGCGCGGCGCCGCCATCAGCGCCGATGAGCGCGACTTCAACTGGCCGCGCAGCTGGTCGATCAGCGCCATATCCACGCCCGGCACATCGGCCCAGGCCAACAGTTTCTGCTGCTGGCGCTCCAGCTCTTTGAGCAGTTCGGTGCGCACTTCGCCGCGCTCCAGCACGTCCAGCAAGTCGGAGACGGTGCGAAAGAAGGTGAGGGCGATGGCGGTTTCACTCAGGGCGCGTTGGCCGTGCAGCTGTTGCAGCAGAAATTCGATGCGTAGCCAGGTGCGCATTTTTTCGTTCAGCGGGTGTTCAAAGAGAACGGTTGGGGAAACATCACTCATGCAGTTTAATCCTGTTGGGGCGCTGTTGCCGCCAGTTCAAGGTAGCGACGATGCAGTGCGGCGACCTGTGGCTCTATCCCCTGAGCGGCGCCGCTGTTGTCAATAATGTCATCCGCCACGGCGAGGCGCTGCCGGCGCGTGGCCTGGGCGGCGAGAATGCTCTGCGCTTGCTCACGGCTGACGCCGTCGCGCGCGATGGTGCGAGCCAGCTGGGTTTCGGCGTCGACGTCGATCACCAGCACCCGATCGGCGCGATCTTGCAGACCGTTTTCCACCAGCAGCGGCACCACCCACAGCGCGTACGGGCCGGTGGCCTGCGCCAGTTGGCGCTGGGTTTCACGGTGTATCAGCGGATGCAGCAGCTGGTTCAGCCAGGTTTTGTCATCGGGATGGCTAAAGATGCGCTGACGCAGCGCAGCGCGGTTCAATGCGCCGTCCGGCAGCAACATTTCATTACCAAATCGCTCGGCGATCGCGGCCAAAGCAGGGGTGCCCGGCTCGACGACCTGACGGGCGATCACGTCGGCATCGACGAGGGTTGCGCCGTGGCGCGCAAAGGCGTTCGCGACGGTCGTCTTGCCGCTGCCTATGCCCCCGGTCAACGCAACAATGTAGGCCATGGTGTTAGGTGCATCCGATGTTCATAAAAAAATAATAGTCGAATCATAAAGCGATCGCGCAGAAGTGCAAGTCGGCAGGCGGCGCTTGCGCATCGGCACCGATCGGACGGCGAGAAAAAGCGCAGCGGCACGGCAAAAATGAGCGGGCAATCACACTGCGGTTATGCAGGTAAATTTGTCGGATTGTAGCGTAAATAAAGGCGAATTCGCAGTCTTGTTCGGCGATTATTAGCGCGTATTATAACGTCACTGGAACTGGCATTAATCTCGCCGCCGTCTTTTTGCGCCACCGGAAAGCCGTCGGGCAGAGATTCGAACATCCTCCTTGCGATCCGTCGCCATTAACCAGGACATCATAAGTCATGCGTATTGAAGAAGATTTGAAGTTGGGCTTTAAAGACGTGTTGATCCGCCCTAAGCGCTCTACGCTGAAAAGCCGCTCCGAGGTTGAACTGGAACGTCAGTTTACCTTCAAGCATTCAGGTTGCAGCTGGTCCGGTGTGCCGATTATCGCCGCCAACATGGACACGGTGGGCACCTTCCGCATGGCAGAGGCCCTGGCTTCTTTCGACGTTCTCACCGCGGTACACAAACATTACAGCGTCGAGCAATGGGCTGACTTCGTGCAGCGCATGCCGGAATCGGTGCTGCGCCACGTGATGGTGTCAACCGGCACTTCCGAAGCCGACTTCGTCAAAATGCAGCAGATCCTGGCCCTGTCTCCGGCGCTGAAATTCATCTGCATCGACGTGGCCAACGGCTACTCTGAACATTTCGTCGCCTTCCTGCAGAAAGCGCGCGAAGCCTGCCCGAATCACGTGATCTGCGCCGGCAACGTGGTGACCGGCGAGATGGTGGAAGAGCTTATCCTCTCCGGCGCCGATATCGTTAAGGTCGGCATCGGCCCGGGTTCAGTCTGTACCACCCGCGTGAAGACCGGCGTGGGCTACCCGCAGCTGTCGGCGGTGATCGAATGCGCCGATGCGGCCCACGGGCTGGGCGGCCAAATCGTCAGCGACGGCGGCTGCTCGGTGCCGGGCGACGTTGCCAAAGCCTTCGGCGGCGGTGCTGACTTTGTGATGCTGGGCGGCATGCTGGCCGGCCACGACGAGTGCGAAGGCACCGTGGTGGAAGAGAACGGCGAGAAGTTCATGCTGTTCTACGGCATGAGCTCCGAGTCGGCGATGAAACGCCACGTCGGCGGTGTGGCGGAGTATCGCGCGGCCGAAGGCAAAACCGTCAAGCTGCCGCTGCGTGGCGAGGTGGAGTTTACCGTGCGCGATATCCTCGGCGGCCTGCGTTCCGCCTGCACCTACGTTGGTGCCGAGCGCCTGAAAGAGTTGACCAAGCGCACCACCTTTATCCGCGTGGCGGAGCAGGAAAACCGCGTCTTCGGCAGCAAATAAGCCGCACCTTGCATTCGGGCGCAGCGCACAGCGGCGCCCGCTATCCTCTTTTTTATCCCAGCACGCTGCCCAGTTGAAAAATAGGCAGGTACATGGCGATCACCAAAGCACCGACAATCCCGCCCACCACCAGCATCAGCAGTGGCTCCAGCGTTTGCGCCAGCGTATCGGCCAGCTCGTGCGTCTGCCGTTCGTACCACTGCGCCAATTTATCCAGCAAGGCGTCCAGCGAACCGGATTCTTCGCCCACCCGCACCAGTTGCCGGCACAGCGGCGGAAACAGCGGTTGCAGGCCCAGGGCATGATGAAACGCCTCGCCTTCGGCGATCTGCCGCTGCACCTGCTCCAGCGCCTGTCGGTACAGCAGATGATCCGCCGCCAGTGCCGCCGCGTTCAACCCTTCCACCAGCGTCAGCCCCGCGCGTTGGGTCATGGTCAGAATACGAAAGGTTTGGCTCAGCGCGCCGCCGCTCACCAGCCGGGCGATCAGCGGCAGGCGCAGCAAGGCGGCCTGTTCACGTCGGCGCCATGGCGGGTGTGGATGCAACCAGCGGCAATAGCCGAGCAGCAATGCGCCGAGCAGCAGCGCCAAATAGGGGCCAACGGCGATCAGCAGCGCGGACACCCCCAATAACCCTTGGGTAAACCAGGGCAGCGGGGCATCGAACGACTGATAAACCTTGGCGAATTCCGGCAGCACCATCACCAGCATCAGCACGCTGACCAGCAGCGCCACCGCACAGATGAAGAGGGGATACCGCAGCGCTTTGGTCACTTTGCGGCGCAGCATCAGCTGGGCTTCCTGTTGTTGTGCCAGCTGCAGGCAGCAGCGATCGAGGTTGCCGGTCAGTTCGCCGATGGCGATCAGTTGGCGATAGATAAGTGGAAAAACGCCTGGCTGCGCGGCAAGGGTTTCGGAGAGCGGCTGCCCTTCGCGCACCTGCTCTGCCAACTGGCGCAACAGGCAACGCCAGGCTGCCGAAGGATGCTCTGCCGCCAGCAGCTGCAACGTATTGACCAGCGGCAACCCGGCCTGCAACAGGGTGGCAAGTTGGCGGGTGAAGTGGATTAAGGGTTCTCCGCGCCACTGGCCGGGCGTGATGCGTTTGCCGTGCCCAATCCGCCAAGGTTGCAGGCCTTGTTCGATCAGTAACCGGCTCACCTGCCGTTTTTCATCGCTCATCAGTTCGCCGCGGCGCAAGGCGCCCTGGGCGTCGAAAGCCTGCCAAAGGAACAGCCGGCGCGCTTTCATGGCGCGGTTACGCCGAGCTGGACGACGTCGATCACGCGGTACAGTTCTTCCAGCGAGGTCGTGCCTTCGCTGGCCAGCGCCAGCCCGGCCTGCAGCAGCGAAAGCTGCCCCTGCTCGCGGGCGACATCCGCCAGCAGGCTGGGCGCGGTGTTCGTCAGCAACGCCGCCTGTATTTCCGGCGTAATGGCCAACAGCTCATACACGCCGATGCGCCCATAGTAGCCGCCGAAGCAATGTTCGCAGCCGTCGGCGCGCCAGGCGATCAGCGGCTCCGGCCAGACCGAGGCAGGAAAATGCGTCGGCTGGCTGTGCGGGTAGCGGCAGTGGCGACACAGCCTGCGCACCAGCCGCTGTGCGATGACCAGCTTCAGGCAGCCGGCGAGCAGGTAGCCGGGGATACCCATATGCATTAGTCGCGTCAGGGTTTCGCCGGTGGAGTTGGTATGCAGCGTCGACAGCACCAGGTGGCCGGTTTGCGCGGCCTTGACTGCAATCTCGGCGGTTTCCGCATCGCGGATCTCGCCGATCATGATGACATCCGGATCCTGGCGCAGCAGGGCGCGCAGCACCCGGGCGAAACTCAGCTCGGTTTTGGCGTTGATCTGGGTTTGATTGACGCCGAACAGCGGTATCTCGATCGGATCCTCGACGCTGCACAGGTTGCTTTGCGCATCGTTCAACTGGCGCAGACCGCTGTACAGCGTGACCGTCTTGCCGCTGCCGGTCGGGCCGGTCACCAGGATCAAACCTTGCGGGCAGGCCAGCGCCGCCGCGTAGCGCGCCAGATCCGCCCGGCCCATGCCCAGTTGATCCAGCGGCAGCTCCTGCTGCTCACCTTGCTGAACGCGCAGCACCACCTTTTCGCCGTGCAGCGTCGGTAGGGTGGCGATACGCATGGCATAGCGCGCGCTGTCCAGCGTCAGGCTGAGTTGCCCGTCCTGAGGCTGACGGCGCTCGGCGATATCCAACTGGCCGAGGATCTTCAGCCGGGCGATGAGGCGCGCGGCCAGCTGCGGCGGCGGTGAGGCGAGGGTTTGCAGCACGCCGTCGATGCGCAGGCGAATGCGAAAATGCTGCCGAAAGGGCTCGAAGTGGATATCCGAGGCGCGGCGCTGGATGGCCAGACGCAGCGTCTGGTTGATGAACTGCACCACCGGCGCATCGCCGTCGTCGGGGTAGGCGATGTCGGCGGTGTCTTCTTCGGCTGCCAGCGGCGCCGGCAGCGATTCGTGGCGTTGGTTCAGTGCCTGCTCCAGCCTGGCCGCCGGCCAATGTTCCAGATGGATGCGCTTGCCGGTGGCGAAACGCAGCGCCGCCAGCAGCCCCTGCGGCGCTTCTTCGTTGAGCGCGATCGTGAGAGTGGTCGGGTCTTCGTTCAGCGCCAACGCCTGATAGCGCCGGCACAGGGCGTGAACCTCTTCGCTGATTTGCGCGTTCATCGCCGTTACTCCGCCGCGTTGTCGAAGCGGAAGACTTCCTGGCACACCTCAACCAGCGTTGCGTTTTCGCTGCTGCACAGCCGGCTCCAGCGGGTCAGCCCATCGGCGTTCGCTTTGGGGGTTAATGCCACCGCCAGCCCCTGCAGCGTTTGGGTGCCGGTCAGCGTGATCACGCCTTTGGCGACTTTCACCCCGCTGACGTAACGCGACGCGCCGCCGGTGGGAATGCCTTTGCTGCCGGCCTCACAGCCGGTGGGGGCGCCTTCGTCCAGCACGCACAGCTCGACCGCCAGTTTATACGGCGCCATGGTTTGCAGCATGTCGGTCATTGCCGCTTTCTGGATGTAGCGCTGGTAGGCAGGGATGCCGATGGCGCTGAGGATGGCGATGATGGCGATCACCACCATCAGTTCTATCAGGGTAAAGCCGCGTTGCGTTTCCATGCGTTGTTTTCTCCATTGGGGTGTGGAAGACAACGGTAGCGGCTTGCTCGGAGGCTCGGCGAGGGGCTTTTGCGCGTTTCTCGGCGCGCTTCCATCAGTAATGATGTCGTTTGCAGCGGTGAAAAAAACGGTGGGAGGAGGTTCGCAATTTTACCGTAACGCCCCCGACAGCGGCCGGGGGCGAGGGGGATCATTTGAAGCGCATCGACAGATCGAGTGCAGTGATGTGCTTGGTCAGCGCGCCGACCGAAATGTAATCCACGCCGGTCTCGGCAAAGGTGCGCAGCGTCTCGCTGGTGACGTTGCCGGACACCTCCAGCTGGGCGCGGCCCTGGGTTTGGGCGACCGCCTGACGCATCATCTCGACGCTGAAGTTGTCCAGCATGATGATATCGGCACCGGCATCCAGCGCCTGCTGCAGCTCATCGAGCGATTCGACCTCCACTTCCACCGGCACGTCGGCGTGCAGCCAGAAGGCTTTTTCCACCGCGTTCTTGATAGAGCCGGAGGCGATGATGTGGTTTTCCTTGATCAGGAAGGCGTCGGACAGCCCCAGCCGATGGTTGCTGCCACCCCCGCACAGTACGGCGTATTTCAGCGCGGTGCGCAGGCCGGGCAGGGTCTTGCGGGTATCGAGCAGGCGAGTCCGGGTGCCTTCCAGCAGGGCCACGTAGCGGTTGACCTCGGTCGCCACGCCGGAGAGCGTCTGCACGAAGTTCAGCGCGGTGCGCTCGCCGGTCAGCATCACCCGCGCGGGGCCGCGCAGCCGGCAAAGCGGTTGGTTCGGCGTCAGACGGTCGCCGTCAGCCACCAGCCACTCCACCAGCACCTGGTTGCCCAATTGAATAAAGACCTCATTCAGCCAGCGGCGGCCACAGAATATGCCGGCTTCGCGGGTGATGACGGTGGCTTCGGCCTGCTTGTCCGCCGGTAACAATTGCGCGGTAATATCGCGCCCGGCGTCGACTTCACCCCCCAGGTCTTCGCGCAGCGCCTGGGCGACGGCATAGGGAATATCACTTTCAATTCGTTCAAGAAGCTCGGTGCGGCGACTGTCGGCACTGTAGCGGCGTGGCGGCATGGAAAACTCCGAAATGGACGGTTAGATCGTAGGGGAACATGCTACTCTGTTGCAGGAATAAGTACCACCGCAGAGAGGTGTCTGATGCAGTTGGAAAATGGCTGGATTGTCGGGGTGACGCGAGTGGTGTCGCCGCACTGCGATCGGCGTCCGGATGACGAGCCCCCCTCGCTGCTGGTCATCCACAACATCAGCCTGCCGCCCGGCGAATTCGGCGGCCCCTATATCGACCAGCTGTTTACCGGCACGCTCGATCCCGCGCAGCACCCCTATTTCGCCGAGATCCATCAGCTGCGGGTGTCGGCGCACTGTCTGATCCGCCGCGACGGGGAGATCGTGCAGTATGTGCCCTTCGACCAGCGCGCCTGGCACGCGGGCGTTTCTCTGTATCAGGGGCGCGATCGGTGCAACGATTTCTCCATCGGCATCGAGCTGGAAGGTACCGATCTGTTGCCTTACACCGAGGCGCAATACCGCACGCTGCAGGCGGTCACCGCGCTGCTGGCCGAACATTATCCGCCGCTGGTGGCCAATATCGCCGGGCATTGCGATATCGCCCCCGGCCGCAAGACCGATCCCGGGCCGGCGTTCGATTGGGATCGCTATCTGGCATCTCTGGAACAACGCGACGCGCCCGCCGACGCTATGCTTGAGACAAGAAAAAGGGAGAGGAATCGCTAATGACGCTGTTTACGCTGTTGCTGGTTTTGGCCTGGGAGCGCCTGTTTAAGCTGGGAGAACACTGGCAGTTGGATCACCGTCTCGAAGTGGTGTTTCAGCGGCTGCATCGGGTTTCGCTGGCGCAGACGCTGGCGATGACCGCCGCCTGGATGGTGATCGTCTGGGGCGTTCTGTGGCTGTCTCACGGGTTGTTCTTCGGCGTGGTGACGCTGCTGCTGTGGATCGTCATCGATCTGCTGTGCGTCGGCGCCGGCATCAAGCGCAAACACTACCGCGCCTACCTGAAAGCGGCGCGGCAGGGCGATACTCACGCCAGCGATCAGATGGCGGAAGAGCTGGCGTTGATCCACGGTTTGCCGGTGGACTGCAGCGAAGAGCTGCGCCTGCGCGAGCTGCAAAACGCGCTGCTGTGGATCAACTTCCGCTATTACCTGGCGCCGCTGTTCTGGTTCGTGGTCTTTGGGCCTTACGGGCCGATCGCGTTGGCGGGGTATGCCTTCCTGCGCGCCTATCAAACCTGGCTGGCGCGCCACAATACGCCGCTGGAGCGTTCGCAGTCGGGTATCGATCATCTGCTGAACTGGCTGGACTGGATCCCGGTGCGTTTGGCTGGGGTGGCCTACGCGCTGTTCGGCCACGGTGAGCGTGCGCTGCCGGCCTGGTTCGCCTCGCTGGGGGATCGGCATTCGTCGTCGTATCAGGTGCTGACGCGGCTGGCGCAGTTCTCGCTGGCGCGCGATCCGCATATGGATCCGGTGCAAACGCCGCGGGCGGCGGTGACGCTGGCGCGCAAGGTGACGATGATCATCGTGGTGGTGGTGGCGCTGTTGACCATTTACGGCACGCTGCTTTAAGCGGCTGCGAAAAACAAAACGGGCGCCGAGGCGCCCGTTTTTTTGGCCATTCGGCCGGGATTACAGCTTGGCGAAGCAGCGACGCGCGGCGTCGATGGTGCGCTGAATGTCTTCCTTGCTGTGCGCCACGGACATGAAGCCCGCTTCGAAGGCGGACGGCGCCAGATACACCCCTTCCTCCAGCATCAGGTGGAAGAAACGCTTGAAGCGTTCCACATCGCACTGCATCACGTCCTGATAGCAGGTCACTGTCGGCGCCTCGGTGAAGAACAGGCCGAACATGCCGCCGACGTTGTTGACCACCAGCGGGATATTCTCTTCCTGCGCCGCATGCAGCAGGCCTGCGGCCAGCATTTCGGTCAGTTCGGTCAGCGTCTGGTGTACGCCTACCTGTGATACTTCGGTCAGGCAGGCATAGCCCGCCGCCATGGCGATCGGGTTGCCGGACAGGGTGCCTGCCTGGTAGACCGGGCCGGTCGGCGCCAACGCGTCCATCACGTCGCGGCGGCCGCCGAAGGCGCCCACCGGCATGCCGCCGCCGATGATTTTGCCGAGGCAGGTCAGATCCGGCTCGACGCCGTAATAGGACTGCGCGCCGGCCAGCGCCACGCGGAAACCGGTCATCACTTCATCGATGATCAAGAGCGCGCCGTACTTGTCGCACAATGCGCGCAGGCCCGGCAGGAATTCCGGCAGCGGCGGCACGCAGTTCATGTTGCCGGCAACCGGCTCGACGATGATACAGGCGATCTCGGACGGGTACTGCTCGAAGGCGGCGCGCACCGAATCCAGGTCGTTATAGGTACAGGTCAGGGTGTGCTTGGCGAAGTCGGCCGGCACGCCCGGTGAGTTCGGCTGGCCGAGGGTCAGCGCGCCGGAACCGGCTTTCACCAGCAGGCAGTCGGCGTGGCCGTGGTAGCAGCCTTCGAACTTGATGATTTTGTCGCGGTTGGTGTAGCCGCGCGCCAGGCGGATGGCGCTCATGGTGGCTTCGGTGCCCGAGTTCACCATACGCACCATATCCATGGTAGGCACCAGTTCGGTGACCAGCTGCGCCATTTTGACTTCCATCTCGGTCGGCGCGCCGAAGCTCAGGCCGCGCTGCGCCGCTTCGATCACCGCGTCGCGGATCGCCGGGTGGTTGTGCCCCAGCACCATCGGCCCCCAGGAACCGACATAGTCGATATAGGCCTTGCCGTCGGCATCGAACAGGTAAGCCCCGTCAGCCCGCTCGATAAACAGCGGCACACCGCCTACGCCGGTGAATGCACGCACCGGAGAGTTCACCCCACCGGGGATCAACTGTTGCGCCTGGGCGTACAGACTTTCGGACTTGCTGTGTAGGCTCATAAATCGGCTCCTGGATTCTCTTTTGAATGATTTGACCGCGCTATTCTAGAGGAGAGCGCCGCGTTATGAAACGATCACAGTCAGATACCATTAACGGCAGCGCCCGCCATCGGGTTGGGGTAGAATAACCGCCTTGCCTATTTGTATTACAAATTACCTGACGAATTACTCGCGATGACGGAATCACAATCACAGCCAGTCGGGACGTTGAGCCCGCGTCTTAGCCGCAGCGATGCGGTGCGTCAGTTTATTCGCCGCGATAAGACCCCGGTGGCGATCCTGGTGATGGCCGCGCTGGTGGGGACGCTGGCCGGTTTGCTCGGCGTGGCCTTCGATAAGGCGGTGGAATGGGTGCAGCAGCAGCGGCTGGCTTCGTTGGCGCAGGTCGCCGACTCCTGGCTCCTGGTGTGGCCGCTGGCGTTTATCCTGTCCGCCGCGCTGGCGGCGCTGGGCTATTACCTGGTGCGGCGCTTTGCGCCTGAGGCGGGCGGCTCGGGCATTCCGGAGATCGAAGGCGCGCTGGAGGAGCTGCGGCCGGTACGCTGGTGGCGCGTGATCCCGGTGAAATTCATCGGTGGCATGGGCACGCTGGGGGCGGGCATGGTGCTGGGGCGCGAAGGCCCCACGGTGCAAATGGGCGGCAACGTCGGGCGCATGGTATTGGACGTGCTGCGCATTCGCGGCGCCGAGGCGCGTCATACGCTGTTGGCGACCGGGGCCGCCGCCGGGCTGTCCGCCGCGTTCAACGCGCCGCTGGCCGGCATCTTGTTCATCATCGAAGAGATGCGGCCGCAGTTCCGCTACAACCTGATCTCGATTAAAGCGGTGTTTATCGGCGTTATTATGTCGAGCGTGGTGTTCCAGCTGTTTAACGGCCAGGGATCGGTGATCGCGGTCGACAAACTTTCTTCGGCGCCCATCAATACCCTGTGGCTCTATCTGGTGCTGGGGGCGATATTCGGTGCGGTGGGCGTGGGATTCAACGCGCTGATCTTCCGCACTCAAGACATGTTTGCGCGCCTGCACGGCGGCAGAATGCGCAATATCTTGCTGATGGGCGGGCTGCTCGGCGGCGTGTGCGGCATTCTGGGGCTGATCCAGCCGGAGGCGGCGGGTGGCGGCTTTGGGCTGATCCCGATCGCCGCGGCGGGCAATTACAGCGTCGGCATGTTGATGTTTATCTTTATCACCCGCATCTTCACTACGCTGCTGTGCTTCGGCTCCGGCGCGCCGGGCGGCATCTTTGCGCCGATGCTGGCGCTGGGCACGCTGTTCGGCACCGCCTTTGGGCTGGCGGGGGCGCATCTGTTCCCGCAGTACGGCATCGAGGCGGGCACCTTCGCCATCGCCGGCATGGGGGCACTGTTCGCCGCCACGGTGCGCGCCCCGCTGACCGGCATCGTGCTGGTACTGGAAATGACCGACAACTACCAACTGATTTTACCGATGATCATCACCTGCCTCGGTGCCACGGTGGTGGCGCAGCTGCTCGGCGGCAAGCCGCTGTATTCGTCGATCCTGGCCCGCACGCTGCAAGGGCAGGAGGCGCAGCTGGCGCGGGAAGCGGCGGAGAAAACAGGTAAGGAAAATACAACAAATGCGGTGAATACTTGAACGCAACACTCAGGTATCGGATAATCGTTAATATTAATCAGGCAGCCATAGTCGCGATCTGATGCTGAACAATGTTGGGAGTAAAGAGTATGAGTGATCAAACGGCACTGCCCCTGCAATTTACCGAGGCAGCAGCAAGCAAGGTTAAGTTCCTGATTGCTGACGAAGAAAATCCGAACCTGAAGTTGCGGGTTTACATTACCGGCGGCGGCTGCAGCGGATTCCAGTACGGCTTCACTTTTGACGACAAGGTCAACGATGGCGACATGACCATCGAGAAGCAGGGCGTGGCGCTGGTGGTTGATCCGATGAGCCTGCAGTATCTGGTCGGCGGCTCGGTGGACTACACCGAAGGGCTGGAAGGGTCGCGCTTCGTGGTGACCAATCCGAATGCCAAAACCACCTGCGGTTGCGGTTCGTCGTTCAGCATCTGAGTTTGCCTGTCAGAATATCAACCCGCTCGCCTTACGGCCGGCGGGTTTTTTTATGCCTACCATTCCACGAGGATCACTTCCGCACCGTTCGCCTGTGCCGATGGGCTGTGGATGATGTTCGGCTGCGCCGTCGCGTGGCTGCATTCGGCCTGTGGGGCGGCGGCCTCGAGGCGCACGGCGCATTGCGGTTCAATGGTCAGGGTAACGCCGATCTGGCCGCTGACGGCATCGGCATACGCGGCGCCACTCAGCAGGGTGCCACAGCAGGCAAGCAGAATTTTTTTCATCATTGCGGGAATAGTCATCCGTAAGCCATCTTGTGATGACTTATCGGCAAAAAGTTAAAAAGTTTTAACAGCGTGGGAAAGGAATTAACCTGCGGATAACAGAATTTTACATCGTCACTACGCTATTTTTCGGTGGAAAATAATACCATCAACCCCGTTAATAGTCTAATAAATCACCAGGCGCGGCGTTGCCAAGCGTCGCCCCGCAGGGCGACGGCTCAGCGTTCGAGAATAAAGGCGGGCAGTTTGAGGTGCCAGCGGATGGCCGCCAGCCGAATGGCCAGGGTGATGATCATGCCCAGCATCATGGCCTGTTGCAGCGGCATGTGGAAGGTGTAAAACGCCGTGGCGTGCACGATGCCGCCGATGATGCAGGCGGTGGCGTAAATTTCGGTGCGCAGGATCATCGGGATCTCGCGCGCCAGCACGTCGCGGATAATGCCGCCGCCGACGCCGGTGATCACTCCCATGCAGATTGCCACCAGCGGGCCGGTGCCGGCCGCGAAGGCCTTGTTGACGCCGATGCCGACGAACACCGCCAGCCCGACGGCGTCCAGCACCGGCAGCACCCACTTCGGCAGACGGCGCGGCTGGCGCACCAGCAGCAGCGTCAAGACGCAGGTGATCATCGCCACCACCAGATCGGTGGGATCCTTGACCCAGAACACCGGGCCGTTGGCCAGCGCCATGTCGCGGATAGTGCCGCCGCCGACCGCTGTGACCACGCCCAATACCAGCACGCCGAAGGGATCCATGCGCAGCTTACCGGCCAGCAGCACGCCGGAGACGGCGAATACCGCCGTGCCGAGAATATCCAACCAGAACACCAGCATCAGCGGATCTCCGCCAATTGGCGGCACAGCTGCTGCGCCGCCAACGCAATGCGCGGCCCGCCGCGGTTGAACCAGTCTTCGTTCAGCGCGATCACCGGCACCTGCAGCTGCGGGGCCCAGAAAGCTTTCACACTGGCGGCTTCTTTCGCGCCCCCGGTGATGACGATGGCCTGCGGCTGGCGCGCCAACACCTGCTCGCGGCTGATCTGCGGCCAAGGGGTGCGGCTGTCGGCGAAGACGTTCTGCCCGCCGCACAGCGCCAGCACCTGGCTCTGCAATGTGGCGCCGGCGCTGGTGAACAGCGGCTGGGTGCCGAACTGCAGCAGCACGCGCCGCGATGGGTTAGCGGCATACTGTTGTTTGAGAGCGGCGAACTGGCGGCGAAGGCCTTCCGCCGCCTGATGCGCCTGCTCCGGGTGCGGGCTGTATTGCGCCAGCTTGTCCAGCAAACCGGCGATCCCTTCGAGGGTGTCGGCGTCCGCATAGAAGATCGGGATGCCGAACGCGGCGAGCTGATCCAGCACGCGCTGCGGATTGCCGCCGCGCCAGGCGAGGATCAGATCCGGCTTGAGCGCCAGCACCCGCTCCAGATTGATGCCCTGCCAGGAGGCCACCTGCTCCAGCTTGGCGGCCTGCGGCGGATAATCGGAATAGGCGCTCGCCGCCACCAGCACATCGCCCATGCCGGCGGCATAGGCGAGTTCGGTCGCGTTGGGCGCCAGGCTGATCACCCGCTGAGCGGCGCCGGCCGGCATGGCCAGCCAGAGCGCCAACAGACAGAGCATTGAGGTGAAGCGCAGCCTCACATCAACCGCGCTTGGCCAGGGTTTGCAGCATGGCGTTGACCATCAGCGTAGACTGCTTGGCCGCTACCACCAGAAACTCGTCGAAGCTCATGTGCGACTCGCTGTCGGCGACGTCGGAAATGGCGCGCACCACCACGAACGGCGTACCGAACAGATGGCAGACGTGGGCGATCGCTGCGGCTTCCATTTCCACGGCGGCGACGCGCGGGAAGGTGGCGCGAATGCGCGCCAGCGGCTCGGCGCCGTTGATGAAGGCGTCACCGCTGCAGATCAGGCCGCGCACCGCGTGCAGATCCAGCTGTTTGATGCAGCCTTCTGCCAGCGCGATCAGCGCGTCGTCGGCGACGAACGCCGCCGGGCAGCCGGCCATCTGGCCCGGCTCGTAGCCGAAGGCGGTGACGTCGGCGTCGTGGTAGCGCACTTCTTCCGACACCACGATATCGCCCACGCGCAGGCTGCTGGCCAGGCCGCCGGCTGAACCGGTGTTGATCACCAGATCCGGGCTGCAGTGTTCCAGCAGCAGGGTGGTGCCCATGGCCGCCGAGACTTTGCCGATGCCGGATTTCAGCAGGGCCACGTCAACGCTGCCGATCTGGCCGGTGTAGATTTCGCAGCCCGCGCGCTGGATGGTTTGACGGTTTTCGATTTGATCGCGCAGCAGGGTGACTTCCTGCTCCATTGCGCCGATGATGCCTACTTTCATAAATAACACTCGCTGATTGGCCGTGAGAATTGCGGCATAGTCTATCATGGCTGTGTATGAGAGATAATGCGTTGCATCCGCTGCCGGGAATTGTTATCACGGGGGCAGGGTGCAACGGCGGAGAAACAGATGTCCGGGATCGACTTCAAGCAAAAAATCAGCTTCCAACGGCCTTTCAGCAAACCGATCGAGGCCGAGGAAGAGTACGACATCGTGCGGCAGTTCGAGAGCGATCGCGGGCGCATCGTCAACTCGGCCGCCATTCGCCGTCTGCAGCAAAAAACCCAGGTGTTTCCGCTGGAGCGCAACGCGGCGGTACGCAGCCGCCTGACGCACTCGATGGAGGTGCAGCAGGTTGGGCGCCACATTGCCAAAGAGATCCTCAACCGCTTCAAACAGGCGGGGAGAATTGATGAGCTCGGCCTGACCCGGCTGCTCGATCCGTTTGAAAGCATCGTGGAAATGGCCTGCCTGATGCACGACATCGGCAATCCGCCGTTCGGTCACTTCGGCGAGTCGGCGATCAACGACTGGTTCGCCCAACGGCTCGATCCCGCCAGCTGCGGCAGCGAGCCGGGCAGCCACGATCGCTGCCAGGTGGCGACGCTGCGCCTGCATGAGGGGGAGAGCGATCTGAACCGGCTGCGCAGCCGGATCCGTCAGGATCTCAGCCACTTCGAGGGCAATGCCCAGGCGATCCGCATGGTGTACAGCCTGCTCAAGCTCAACCTGACCTACGCGCAGGTCGGCTGCATTTTGAAATACACCCGCCCGGCCTACTGGGCGAGCGACATCCCCGCCAGCCACAGTTACCTGATGAAAAAGCCCGGCTACTATCTGGCGGAAGAGGCCTTCGTCGATCGGCTGCGGCGCGAGCTGCACATGGGCGAGTTCGATCGTTTCCCGCTGACCTATATCATGGAGGCCGCCGACGATATCTCGTACTGCGTGGCCGATCTGGAAGACGCGGTGGAGAAGAGCATTTTCACCGTCGAGCAGCTGTATCAGCACCTGATTCAGGAGTGGGGCGAGGTGGTGCCGGGCGATCTGTTCGACAAGACCGTCGCCAGCGCGTTTCGCAAGATCGATCGCGGCGGCGCGCGGCGCAGCGCGGAAGATCAGTTCTTCATGTATCTGCGGGTGTTTACCGTGGCGCGGCTGGTGCCGCACGCGGCGCAGCGCTTTATCGACAATCTGGACGCGGTCTATCAGGGCAGTTTCAATCAGGCGCTGCTGGAGGACTCCAGCCCGGCGTACCGGCTGCTGAAAATATTTAAAAATGTGGCGTTCAAGCACGTGTTCAACCACCCGGAGGTCGAGCAACTCGAGCTGCAAGGCTACCGGGTGATCAGCGGCCTGCTGGACATTTACAGCCCACTGTTGGCGATGTCGCTGGCGGATTTCAGCCAACTGGTGCGCGAGGACAGCCATCGCGCTTACCCGATCGAAACGCGCCTGTTCCACAAGCTGTCCACCAAGCATCGGCTGGCGTATGCGGAGGCGGTAGAGGGGCTGCAGCATTTATCGCCGGAGCAGCAAGCCATTCGGGAATATTATTTCCGCGCGCGTTTATTGCAGGACTATATCAGTGGAATGACCGACCTTTACGCCTATGACGAATATCGTCGATTGATGGCGGCGGAATAATTACGCTGAAGAATAAATTTAACAATTCCAATTGGTTGGCTGTCTCGATTTTTGTAAAGACGGACAATATTTGTTTACTATTGCCAATCATCTGTGCCGGAACTTCGGGCTATTAATTAACTCTGAATAAGCACGCAAGACAGCTATTCTTTTTGAACGACTTTATAAGAGACACACAGATGAAAAAAACCGCATTAGTTCTGAGCGCACTGGCATTCAGTATCGGTATGGCGATGGGCCCGGTCACGGCCAGCGCCGCTGAAACCGCCTCATCCAGCACCCAACAGCTGCCGAGCTTGGCGCCGATGCTGGAAAAGGTAATGCCTTCCGTGGTGAGCATTAACGTTGAGGGCAGCACCACGGTCAATACGCCGCGCATGCCGCAGCAGTTCCAACAGTTCTTCGGCGAAGATTCGCCGTTCTGCCAGGACGGCTCGCCGTTCCAGGGCTCGCCGATGTGTCAGGGCGGCGAACAGCCTGGGCCGGATGGCCAGCCGCAAGGCACGCAGCAGAAATTCCAGGCGCTGGGTGCCGGGGTGGTCATCGATGCCGCCAAGGGCTACGTGGTGACCAATAACCACGTGGTGGACAACGCCAACAAGATCCAGGTGCAGCTGAGCGACGGCCGCCGTTTCGACGCCAAGGTGATCGGCAAGGATCCGCGTTCCGATATCGCACTGATCCAGCTGAAAGACTTCAAGAACCTGACGGCGATCAAGATGGCGGATTCCGATCAGCTGCGCGTCGGCGATTACACCGTGGCGATCGGCAACCCGTACGGGCTGGGTGAAACCGCCACTTCAGGTATCGTATCCGCCCTGGGGCGCAGCGGCCTGAACATCGAAAACTACGAAAACTTTATCCAGACCGATGCGGCGATCAACCGCGGTAACTCTGGGGGGGCGCTGGTTAACCTGAACGGTGAGCTGATCGGCATCAACACAGCGATCCTGGCGCCGGACGGCGGTAACATCGGTATCGGCTTTGCCATTCCGAGCAACATGGTGAAAAACCTGACGGCGCAAATGGTCGAATATGGCCAGGTGAAACGCGGCGAGCTGGGCATCATGGGTACCGAGCTGAACTCTGAGCTGGCCAAGGCGATGAAGGTCGACGCGCAGCGCGGGGCCTTCGTCAGCCAGGTGATGCCGAAGTCTTCTGCGGCGAAGGCGGGCATCAAGGCCGGCGACGTGATCGTCACCATGAACGGCAAGGCCATCTCCAGCTTCGCCTCGTTCCGGGCGGAGATCGGCACGCTGCCGGTCGGCAGCAAGATGTCGCTGGGCATTATTCGCGACGGCAAGCCGGTGACGATTGACGTCACGCTGGAGCAAAGCGCGCAGACCCAGGTGGCCTCGGGCAATATCTACACCGGCATCGAAGGCGCCGAGCTGAGCAATACCCAGGTTGGCAACGTGAAGGGCGTCAAGGTCGACAGCGTGAAAGCCGGCAGCGCCGCGGCGCGCATCGGCCTGAAAAAGGGCGACGTGATCCTGGGCGTGAACCAACAGCCGATCCAGAACCTGGGTGAGCTGCGTAAAATCCTCGACAGCAAGCCGTCGGTACTGGCGTTGAATATTCAGCGCGGCGAGAGCCAGCTGTACCTGCTGGCGCAGTGATAGGCGTCAGGCGTTAAAAACAAAGGCACGCTGCGGCGTGCCTTTTTGCGTTATGGCCTGAGGATTCAGGCGGGTTGCGCCAGATGCGCGCGCGCCGCGTGGATCACCAGTTCAATCTCATCCAACAGCTCCAGCCACTCCGGCTCCAGTTCGTCGTTGGTGATGCCCTGACGCAGCTGCCGCTCGAGGTAGAAACACAGCTGCTTGAGGCGCGGCACGCCGCTGTAGCTGCAGCTGCCGTGCAGCTTATGGACCAGATCGAGGATCTCGTCGTCATGCTGGCCGTCGAGCAGTGCCTGTACCCGTTCGCGCACCTGCGGCAGGAAATCGAGCAGCATTTGCAGCAGATCGCGCGCCAGGTCCGGTTTGTTGGCCGCTTGACGCAGTGCCAGCGGCCAGTCGAGCGACAGCGGTGCGTCGTCGGCGATGGCGTTTTCTACGTCGCCGCTGTGGTAGCGCGACAGCACGCGGGTCAGCATTTTCTCGTCGATCGGTTTGGCCAGATAGTCGTCCATCCCGGCCTGCAGCAGGTGCTCGCGCTCGCCGCTGGCGGCATGGGCGGTAACGGCGACGATCGGCGTGGAGTTGTGATGCGGCAGCTGGCGGATCAATTCACTGGCGTGAATACCGTCCATCTTCGGCATCTGAATGTCCATCAGGATCAGATCCAGCACGTTGTCGCGCGCCAGCGCCAGCGCTTCCTCACCGCTCTCGCACAGCAGGGTTTTTTCTACCTGTTCCCCCAGCAGCGTGCCGATCAACTTCAGGTTGGCCGGGTTGTCGTCAACCGCCATCACCGTCAGCGGCAGGCGTTTACGCTCAGGCTGCGCGGTGAGGCGTGCCGGCGCTTCCATCCGGAGCAGCGGGAACAGTCGGGTGCTGGTGATCGGCTTGATCAGACAGCCGAGCGCGCCTTGTTGTTTAAGCAGCTCGGCGTCGATCTGCGCCTGGCACGGCAGCGCCAGAATCACCCGATCGGCCAGCTTCAGCGAGGCCAGCAATTTGTCCTCGTGCTGCGCCATGTTGTCGCGGAACGGGATGGGCACGCCCGCCAGCAGGAAGTCATAGTGGCCTGGCGGCAACTGGCCCAGCGTCGGCGAGTGGGTGATCACCAGCTGCGTGATGCTGAGCATGTTGAGCGTCGCCTGCGCCGCCGTCGGGTTGGACTCGATATAGGCGAGCGTTTTGCCGCTCAGATCCGGCAGGCTCGGCGCCAGCGACAGCATGCCCTCGTTCAGATCCAGTGTGATATGGAACCAGAAGGTCGAGCCGCGGTTCAACTGGCTGTGGAAGCAGATATCGCCCCCCATTTCTTTCACCAGTTTTTGCGTGATCACCAGCCCCAGCCCGGTACCGCCGTGGCGGCGGGAGATGCTGGCGTCCGCCTGACGGAACGCCTGGAACAGCTGCGACTGCTGGCGTTCGGAGATGCCGATGCCGGTGTCGTGGATCTGCACTTCCACCTCCACCCGGCGATCCAGCTGTTTGCGCAGCTCGACGCGAATGTCGATATTGCCGGTTTCGGTGAACTTGATGGCGTTGCCCAGCAGGTTGGTGATGATTTGCTGTAGACGCAGCGAGTCGCCGATCACCTGCTCCGGCACGTCGTTGTGCACATCCAGCGTCAGCTCCAGCCCCTTGTCGTGGGCGCTGGGCGCCAGCAACACCACCACTTCGTCCAGCGTTTCACGCAGGGCAAAAGGAATATGCTCCAGCACCAGCTTGCCGGCTTCCAGCTTGGAGAAGTCCAGCACGTCGTTGATGATGGTCAGCAGGTTGTTGGCCGAGCGTTCGATGGTCTGCAAATAATCGGTCTGGGTCGCGCTCAGATCGGTTTTCAGCATCTGGCGGGTGAAGCCGATCACGCCGTTGAGCGGAGTACGCAGCTCGTGCGACATGTTGGCCAGGAATTCGGACTTGATGCGCGCCGCCTCCTGCGCGCGTTTTTTCGCCAGATCCAGCTCGACGTTCTGGATCTCCATCTGCTCCAGGGTTTCACGCAGATCGGAGGTGGCCTGATCGATGTTCTGCTGCATCTCTTCGTGATAGGCGGTGAGCGACATCGCCATCGAGTTGATGCCGTTCTTCAGCATGTGCAGCTCGCCGAGCATGTAGCCCTCCACGCGGCTGTCGAGCTGGCCGCGGCGGATGCGGTCGACGGTGTTCACCATGTTGCGGATCGGGCCGGTCACGTCGCGCATCAGGCGGTAAGCGAACAGGATGGCGATGCACATGCACAGCAACAGCAGCAGGGTGGAGACGAACACCTCTTTATATTGCTGCAGCCGCACCGACTGCAGATCCAGCTCGATCGCCACATAGCCCAGGTTGTTGTCGGGGTGGCTGCCGCCGTCGGCGGTTTCATCCGGATACTGGCTTTCCGACAGGATCGGCGTGCGCAGGATCAGCGAATCGCCGCGTCGGGTGAGCATCAGCTCGGTGGGCAACGGCACGCCTTTCGGCAGCTGTAGCTGAGCGAAGTTGTGATGATAATTGGAGGTGACGAACAAATTATTCTGCGCATCGAACACGGTGATCGAACGCACGATGTCCGAATGGCGACGGTGCAACAGGCTGACCAGTTGCCTGACCGATTCGCGGCTGCGGAACGTCATGCCGTACTCGCTGGCCACCGCCAGCGGCTCGATGATGCTGGCGCCGGCGTCGACCAATTGCTCCTGCAGCTCGTTATAGCGGTGCACCACGAAGAAGGTGCTGAGCAGCAAACCAATCAGCAAGGTCGGGGCCAGAATCAGGATCATCATGCGCGCACGCAGGCTGTATTTGGTCATGGGATTCCAATGTGGGAGAATTGACAGCTGACACTAGCTTAATGAACCAGCACACAATCGACAAATATGGCGCAATTCTACTCTCCCAAACGCCGCGTGACGACCCGGCAGAGCTCACAAATCTTCACCGTGACGGTGAGCGATCTCGATCCTTTCGGCCAGGGCGTGGCGCGCCACGACGGCAAAGCGGTGTTCGTGCCGGGCGTATTGCCGGGCGAGCAGGCGGAAATCCAGCTGACCGAAGACAAGCGCCACTTCGCCAAAGGCAAGCTCAAACGCCTGCTGAGCCGCAGCCCGCAGCGGGTGGCGCCGCGCTGCCCGCATTTCGGCGTCTGCGGCGGCTGCCAGCAGCAGCATGCGGATGAGGCGCTGCAACAGCAGAGCAAGGCGGCGGCGCTGGTGCGCATGATCGCCCGCGAAACCGGGGTGACCCCGCAGCAGGAACCGGTGATCGCCGGCCCGGAATACGGCTATCGCCGCCGCGCCCGCCTGAGCCTGGCGTGGCAGCCCAAGCCACAGCGCCTGATGATGGGTTTTCGACAGGCGGCCTCCAGCGAGCTGGTGGCGGTGGAGCACTGCCCGGTGCTGCGGCCGGAGCTGGAACAGCTGCTGGCGCCGGTGCGCGCCTGCCTGAGCGGGCTGCAGGCGGTACGGCGGCTGGGGCATGTGGAGCTGGTGCTGGCGGATAATGGACCGCTGCTGGTGCTGCGCCATCTCGACGCGCTGAAAGAGGCGGATCGGCAGGCGCTGTTGGCGTTTGGCGAGCGGGAAAACGTCGCCGTTTATCTGGCGCCGGACAGCGATCGCGTCGAGAAACTGTGCGGTGACACGCCGTATTATCAGGTTGACGGGCTACGCTTAGACTTCAGCCCGCGCGACTTTATTCAGGTCAATGACGCCGTAAACCAACAAATGGTGGCGCAGGCCCTTGAATGGCTCGATATTCAACCCAATGATCGGGTGCTGGACCTGTTCTGCGGCATGGGTAACTTCACCCTGCCGTTGGCGCGCCGGGCCGCTGCGGTGGTGGGCATCGAAGGTGTTGCCACGCTGGTAGCGAATGGGCAATATAATGCACATAAGAATAAGCTGAATAATGCATCGTTCTTCCACGAGAATCTGGAGGACGACGTTGCGCGGCAACCTTGGGCAGCACAAGGGTTTGATAAGGTGATGCTGGATCCCGCCCGTGCCGGTGCGGCCGGGGTGATGTCACACATTGTAAAACTGGCGCCGGCGCGGGTGGTGTATGTTTCCTGTAACCCCACCACGCTGGCTCGCGACAGCAAAGTGCTGTTGAGCGCCGGTTATCGTCTTGCGCGCGTGCGGATGTTGGATATGTTTCCGCACACGGGGCATCTTGAATCAATGGCGCTGTTTATCAACGAGCGCGCGCCAGAGGTCGCTGCAAAGTAGGGAGAAGTTATGGTTGCGGTAAGAAGTGCACATCTGAATACGGCGGGTGAATTCGCTCTCGATGAGTGGATCGCCGGCTTGGGGCTACCTAACCCGCAGTCATGTGAGCGATTGGCCGCAACCTGGCGTTATTGTGAGCAGCAGACCCAGAACCATCCCGACGCCTCGCTGCTGCTGTGGCGCGGTTTGGAGATGGTGGAAATCCTCTCGACGCTGAGCATGGACAACGACAGCATGCGTGCCGCGCTGCTGTTCCCGCTGGTGGACGCCGGCATCGTGCAGGAAGAGACCCTGACCGAAGCGTTCGGCAAGGGCATCGTCGCGCTGGTGCACGGCGTGCGCGACATGGACGCCATTCGCCAACTGAAAGCCACCCAAAACGATTCGATGGCCTCCGAACAGGTCGACAACGTGCGCCGCATGCTGTTGGCGATGGTGGAGGATTTCCGCTGCGTGGTCATCAAGCTGGCGGAGCGCATCGCCCATCTGCGTGAGGTGAAAGACGCGCCGGAAGACGAACGCGTGCTGGCGGCGAAAGAATGTTCCAACATCTATGCCCCGCTGGCCAACCGGCTCGGCATCGGCCAGCTGAAGTGGGAGCTGGAGGGTTTCTGCTTCCGCTACCTGCATCCGGAAGAATACAAGCGCATCGCCAAGCTGTTGCATGAGCGCCGCATCGATCGCGAACAGTTCATCGACGATTTCGTCGCCGGGCTGCGCACCGAGATGGCCAGCGAAGGCATTCGGGTGGAGATCTACGGCCGGCCGAAACACATCTACAGCATCTGGCGCAAGATGCAGAAAAAGCACCTGGCGTTTGACGAACTGTTCGACGTGCGCGCGGTGCGCATCGTGGCGGAGCGCCTGCAGGATTGCTATGCGGCGTTGGGCATCGTGCATACCCACTTCCGCCATCTGCCGGACGAGTTCGACGACTACGTCGCCAACCCGAAACCCAACGGCTACCAGTCGATCCACACCGTGGTGCTGGGGCCGCGCGGCAAAACCGTCGAGATTCAGATCCGCACCCGGCAAATGCATGAAGACGCCGAGCTGGGCGTGGCCGCGCACTGGAAGTACAAAGAGGGCGCGGGCGTGACCGTGCGCTCCGGCTACGAAGAACGCATCGCCTGGCTGCGCAAGCTCATCGCCTGGCAGGAAGAGATGGCGGACTCCGGCGAGATGCTCGACGAAGTGCGCAGCCAGGTGTTCGACGATCGGGTCTATGTGTTTACGCCGAAAGGCGACGTGGTGGATCTGCCGGCCGGCTCCACGCCGCTCGATTTCGCTTACCATATTCACAGCGACGTCGGTCACCGCTGTATCGGCGCCAAGATCGGCGGCCGCATCGTGCCGTTTACCTATCAGCTGAAGATGGGCGATCAGATTGAGATCATCACCCAGAAGCAGCCGAACCCGAGTCGCGACTGGCTGAACCCGAACCTGGGCTATGTCACCACCAGCCGCGGGCGCTCGAAGATCCATAACTGGTTCCGCAAGCAGGATCGCGACAAGAACATTCTCGCCGGTCGTCAGATGCTGGACAACGAACTGGAGCATCTCGGCATCAGCCTGAAAGAGGCCGAGAAGCTGCTGATCCCGCGCTACAACATGAACTCGCTGGACGAGGTGTTGGCGGCGATCGGCGGTGGGGACATTCGCCTGAACCAGATGGTGAATTACCTGCAGGGCAAGTTCAACAAGCCGAGCGCCGAAGAGCAGGATCGCGAGGCGCTGCGCCAGCTGGTGCAGCAGAAAGCGCCGCCGCCGGCTCGTAACAAGGACAACGGCCGAGTGGTGGTGGAGGGCGTGGGCAATCTGATGCACCACATCGCCCGCTGTTGCCAGCCGATCCCGGGCGACGACATCGTCGGCTTTATCACCCAGGGGCGCGGTATTTCGATCCACCGTGCGGACTGCGATCAGCTGGTCGATCTGCAATCGCACGCGCCGGAGCGCATCGTTGACGCGGTATGGGGTGAAAGCTACTCCAGCGGTTATTCGCTGGTGGTGCGCGTGATGGCCAACGATCGCAGCGGGCTGCTGCGCGACATTACCACCATTCTGGCCAACGAAAAGGTCAACGTACTGGGCGTCGCCAGCCGCAGCGACACCAAGAAGCAGTTGGCCACCATCGACATGGATATCGAAATCTACAACCAGCAGGTGCTGAGCCGGGTGCTGGCGAAGCTGAACCAGCTGCCGGACGTGATAGACGCCAAGCGTCTGCACGGCAACTAAGCCCACATCGCCTTTCGGGTCGTATCGATAGCGGATGCGGCCCGAAATCCATGAATTCGGCGGGTGCTCCCCTGCGCCCCCATGCTTTTTCAGAGATTTTTTATGACCCAATCCACTCCGCTGCAGCGCCTGCTGAACATCATGAAAACGCTGCGCGACCCGCAGATCGGCTGCTCGTGGGACCGCAAGCAAACCTTCGCCACCATTGCGCCTTATACGTTGGAAGAAACTTACGAAGTGCTGGACGCCATCGAGCGGCAGGACTACGCCGATCTGCGCGACGAGCTGGGCGACTTGCTGTTTCAGGTGATGTTCTACGCTCAGATGGGGCAGGAACAGGGGCTGTTCGATTTCGATGAGGTGTGCACCGCCATCAGCGACAAGCTGGAGCGCCGTCACCCGCACATCTTCGGCGACGCCGAGGGCGGAGACAGCGAAGCCGTGGCGGCGCGCTGGGAGCAGCTGAAGGCCGGTGAGCGCGCCGAGAAAGCGTTGCACTCGGTGCTGGACGACATTCCGCAGGCGCTGCCGGCGTTGATGAAAGCGCACAAGATCCAGAAACGCTGCGCCTCGGTCGGCTTCGACTGGAACACCCTGGGCCCGGTGCTGGACAAAGTGTACGAAGAGATCGACGAAGTGATGCACGAAGCCCGCCAAGCGGTGGTCGACGAGAGCAAGCTGGAAGAGGAGATCGGCGATCTGCTGTTCGCCACGGTGAACCTGTCGCGCCATTTAGGCCACAAGGCGGAGAACGCGCTGCAGGCGGCGAACCGCAAGTTCGAGCGCCGTTTCCGCCAGGTGGAAGCGATCGTCAAGCAAAGCGGGCTGCGGCTTGAAGACGCCACGCTGGAGCAGATGGAAGAGGCCTGGCAGCAGGTGAAGAAATCTGAAATCTGATGCGCTTCCGGCGTTCATGGCGCCGGGGTGAACATGAAGGGCGTTCCGCGCAGACAAAGGAAGGTGGCGTCATGATCAAGAGGCTAATGCTTTTAGCATGTTTTTTCCCCGGTTTCAGCATGGCGTCTCCTCCTGCTGATGTTGGGCGGCTGCGGTATGATGAACGCAGGCTGCCATTAGTCGATGTGCAGATCGATAACCGTTTACACACGCTCATGCTGGATACCGGCAGCGCAGAAGGGATACACCTTTATCAACACGATCTGGAGCGTCTGGTCGCGCAACCGAGTCTGAAGGCGGTGCGGCTGGCGCCTCGGCGGTTGAGAGATCTCTCTGGCGGTGAAAATCAGGTGCCTGCCTGGCGGATTAGTCGGCTGTTTATTGGCTATATCCCGTTTAACGACGTCGAAGTGGTGAGTTTTAAGCCCTGGGGACTCAGCCTGGGAAACGAGCTGCCGGTAAGTGAAGTGATGGGGCTTGGGTTGTTCCGCGATCGAAAGGTGCTGATGGATTTCGAAAACGACCGCTTGCAAATGTTGACTCATCTGCCTTCAGACATTGCAATATGGGCTTCATATCCATTCGAACAGACCGATGAGGGGCTGAGCGTGACGGCCTTCGTTGGCAATAAACCGTTGCGCCTGATTGTTGATACCGGCGCCAGCCATTCTCTTTTGTTTGCCGCAGGCTTGCCGGCTGGCCTCTTGTTCTCCGGCTGTCGTTCCATTGAGCCTGAGGCCGAGAATCTGGATTGCCGAGTGACCAGATTCACCTTGACCGATCGCCGGGGCCGGCATCACAACGATTTGGCCATCGTTACCGAAGGCCCAACGTCTGAGGCGCTGGGTTTTGATGGTCTGCTGGGAATGGGCTTTATGCGGGGTCATCGTGTGATTGTTGATATGCCTGAACGCATGCTCTACATCAGTCGTTAACCCGATGCGCTTCGATCCCAGGCTAATCGGGTTTAGGGAAGCTGAACCGCCGCTACAATGTTGATCGCCGACAAGGTTCACTCAGGCTGAAACGGTTAAGCTTGCGGTCAGGTCACAGGCGCAGGGCTGCCGTCGGCAGCAAAAGGCCAACAAATTGAAATCTAAGGCGTTTTATCGCTCGAGAGGGGCGGTAAAAAGAAAATTTCTCCGCTAACTCTTTGTATTTCCTGGAGGGTTTTGGGCGCGCCGGCGGAGTAAACCCTGATGAACACGGGAGGGCGGCCGAGATGATGGACAGCAAAACGATCGTTTGTAGGTCAGGAGAGGTTCGGGTATACTACTTTCCCGTCCTGGTTCTTCCATCGTCTTTAAACCTAAACTCTCAGGTTCAGCATGACAACTAATTATATTTTTGTGACCGGCGGGGTCGTATCCTCTCTGGGTAAAGGCATTGCCGCAGCCTCTCTGGCGGCTATTCTTGAAGCCCGTGGCCTCAACGTTACCATCATGAAACTGGACCCGTACATCAACGTGGATCCGGGCACCATGAGCCCGATTCAGCATGGGGAAGTTTTCGTCACCGAAGACGGCGCAGAAACCGATTTGGATTTGGGTCACTACGAGCGCTTCATCCGCACCAAAATGTCGCGTCGCAACAACTTCACCACTGGCCGCATCTACTCCGACGTGCTGCGTAAAGAACGCCGCGGCGACTATCTGGGTGCGACCGTGCAGGTCATTCCGCACATCACCAACGCGATCAAAGAGCGCATCATCGAAGGTGGCGAAGGCCACGATGTGGTGCTGGTGGAAATCGGCGGCACCGTCGGCGATATCGAATCGCTGCCGTTCCTCGAAGCCATCCGTCAGATGGCGGTAGAAGTGGGCCGTGAGCACACCCTGTACATGCACCTGACGCTGGTGCCGTACATGGCGGCGGCCGGCGAAGTGAAAACCAAGCCAACCCAGCATTCCGTAAAAGAACTGCTTTCCATCGGTATTCAGCCGGATGTGCTGATTTGCCGTTCCGATCGCGCGGTTCCTGCTAACGAACGCGCTAAAATCGCGCTTTTCTGCAACGTGCCGGAAAAAGCGGTTATCTCTCTGAAAGATGTTGATTCTATTTATAAAATCCCAGGCCTATTGAAATCTCAGGGGCTGGACGATTATATTTGTAAACGATTCAGCTTGAACGCACCGGAAGCCAACCTGGCCGAATGGGAACAGGTGATCTACGAAGAAGCCAATCCGGGCGGCGAAGTGACCATCGGTATGGTCGGCAAATACGTTGAGCTGCCGGACGCCTACAAGTCGGTGATCGAAGCGCTGAAGCACGGCGGGCTGAAAAACCGTCTGACCGTGAACATCAAGCTGATCGACTCGCAGGACGTGGAAACCCGCGGCGTGGAAGTGCTGAAAGGGCTGGATGCGATCCTGATCCCGGGCGGCTTCGGCTACCGCGGCGTGGAAGGCAAAGTGATGACCGCACGCTATGCGCGCGAGAACAACATTCCTTACCTGGGCATTTGCCTGGGCATGCAGGTGGCGTTGATGGAGTTCGCTCGCAACGTGGCGGGCATGGAAAACGCCAACTCCACCGAGTTTATGCCAGACTGTAAGTACCCGGTGGTGGCGTTGATCACCGAATGGCGCGACGAAGACGGCAACGTCGAAGTGCGCAGCGAAGAAAGCGATTTGGGCGGCACGATGCGCGTAGGTGGCCAACAGTGCAACCTGAGCGACAACAGCCTGGTGCGTCAGCTGTACGGCGAACCGACCATTGTCGAGCGTCACCGTCATCGTTACGAAGTTAACAACATGCTGTTGAAGCAGATCGAAGCCGCAGGGCTGCGTGTCGCCGGTCGTTCCGCCGACAACAAGCTGGTCGAGATCATTGAACTGCCGAATCACCCGTGGTTTGTAGCCTGTCAGTTCCACCCGGAATTTACGTCTACGCCGCGTGATGGGCATCCGCTGTTCGCCGGCTTCGTGAAAGCCGCAGGCGAGCATCAGAAGCGCCAGGTAAAATAAAATATTTGGTAGGCGGCGCGCGGTGAGAACCGCGCGCTGTTTGTCTGGAGTTTTAGTTTAACTTGTACTGAGGAAAACCTAATGTCCAAAATCGTTAAAGTCATCGGTCGTGAAATCATCGACTCCCGCGGTAACCCGACTGTTGAAGCCGAAGTTCATCTGGAAGGCGGTTTCGTAGGCCTGGCTGCTGCGCCGTCAGGTGCTTCTACCGGTTCCCGCGAAGCGCTGGAACTGCGTGACGGTGACAAGTCTCGTTTCCTGGGTAAAGGCGTACTGAAAGCCGTTGCTGCAGTAAACGGTCCGATTGCTCAGGCAGTACTGGGTAAAGATGCCAAAGACCAGGCGAACATCGACAAGATCATGATCGATCTGGACGGCACCGAGAACAAATCCAACTTCGGCGCCAACGCCATTCTGGCGGTTTCCCTGGCAGCAGCGAAAGCGGCCGCAGCCTCTAAAGGCATGCCGCTGTACGAGCACATCGCTGAACTGAACGGCACCCCAGGCAAATTCTCCATGCCACTGCCGATGATGAACATCATCAACGGCGGCGAGCACGCTGACAACAACGTCGACATTCAGGAATTCATGATTCAGCCGGTTGGCGCGAAAACCCTGAAAGAAGCGGTGCGCATCGGTTCTGAAGTATTCCACCACCTGGCGAAAGTCCTGAAAGCCAAAGGCATGAACACCGCCGTGGGCGACGAAGGCGGCTATGCGCCAAACCTGGGTTCCAACGCCGAAGCGCTGGCGGTTATCGCTGAAGCGGTAAAAGCGGCGGGCTACGAGCTGGGCAAAGACGTGACTCTGGCGATGGACTGTGCGGCTTCCGAATTCTACAAAGACGGTAAATACGTGCTGGCCGGCGAAGGCAACAAAGCCTTCACTTCCGAAGAGTTCACTCACTTCCTGGAAGACCTGACCAAACAGTACCCAATCGTGTCTATCGAAGACGGCCTGGATGAATCCGACTGGGCGGGCTTCGCTTACCAGACCAAAGTTCTGGGCGACAAAATCCAGCTGGTGGGCGACGATCTGTTCGTTACCAACACCAAGATCCTGAAAGAAGGCATCGAGAAAGGCATCGCTAACTCCATCCTGATCAAATTCAACCAGATCGGTTCTCTGACCGAAACGCTGGCTGCTATCAAGATGGCGAAAGATGCTGGCTACACCGCGGTGATCTCTCACCGTTCCGGTGAAACCGAAGACGCGACCATCGCCGACCTGGCGGTAGGGACTGCGGCTGGCCAGATCAAAACCGGTTCCATGAGCCGTTCTGACCGCGTTGCCAAATACAACCAACTGATCCGTATCGAAGAAGCGCTGGGTGACCGTGCGCCGTTCAACGGCCTGAAAGAAGTTAAAGGCCAGTAAGTTCGACCGATTCGGTTGCTGAATAAAAACCCGCTGCGGCGGGTTTTTTTATGGCCGGCGTTTGGCCAAAAGCACAATAAAAAACCCGCCGCAGCGGGTTTTATCAGAAGCGAGCGTTACATCTGCTGCGTTGCCGCGCTCACCGGCGAGCCGCCGCCTTTCTTGCGCACCCACAGCCAGTAAGCCACGGTGAGTAAAGCGATCCACACCAGCCCGACGTACAGCGCGATGCGGCTCTCTTCGAAGTAGCCGAGCAGGCCGATGACAAATGCCATAAAGGCGGTCGCCAATGCCGGCGCCACCGGCCACCACGGCACCGGGAAGCTCAGCTGACGGGTTTCCTCCGGCGACAGCGTGCGGCGCATGACGATCTGCGACAGCAGGATCATCAGCCACACCCAGACGGTGGCGAAGGTGGCGATCGAGGCGATGATCATGAAGACTTTCTCCGGGATCAGGTAGTTGAGCACCACCGCCAGCAGCAGGGCGATCGACATCACCAGCACCGTCATCCACGGCACGCCGCCGGCGGTCAGTTTGGTGAAGCTGCGCGGCGCCTGGCCGTCCTGCGCCATGCCGTACATCATGCGGCCGGCACCGAAGATGTCGCTGTTAATGGCCGAGATAGCGGCGGTGATCACCACCACGTTCAGCACGTTGGCGGCGGAGCTGATGCCGAGGTTGCTGAAGATCTCCACGAACGGGCTGCCGTTCTGGCCGATGCTGTTCCACGGATAGATCGCCATCAGCACCGTCAGCGTCAGCACGTAAAACAGCAGGATGCGCACCGGCACGGCGTTGATCGCTTTCGGCAGCACTTTGGCGGGGTCTTTTGCCTCGCTGGCGGTAATACCGATGATCTCAATGCCGCCGAAGGCGAACATCACCACCGCCAATGACGCGACCACGCCGCCGATGCCGTTAGGCATAAAGCCGCCGTGCTGCCACAGGTTACTGATACCGGTGGCGTGCTGGGTTTGGCCGAAGCCGAACAGCATCACCGCCGCGCCGCCGACGATCATCGCCACGATGGCGGCGACTTTGACCAGCGACAGCCAGAACTCCAGCTCACCGAACACCTTGACGCTGCACAGGTTGAGCGCGCCGATAAACAGAATGATGCTGAGTACCCAGACCCACTGGGCGACCTCCGGGAACCACAGCCCCATATAAATGCCGAAGGCGGTGACGTCCGCCAGGGCGACGATCACCATTTCGAAGGTGTAGGTCCAACCGGTGAGGAACCCGGCCAGCGGGCCGAGATAGTGGCTGGCGTAGTGGCCGAACGAGCCGGAAACCGGCTGGTGCACCGCCATTTCACCCAGCGCGCGCATCACCATGAACACCGCCGCGCCGCCCACCAGGTAGGCCAGCAGCACGGCCGGGCCGGCCAGCTGGATGGCGCCGGCGGAGCCGTAGAACAGGCCGGTGCCGATCGCCGAGCCGAGAGCCATGAAACGGATGTGCCGCGCGTTTAGTCCGCGTCTGAGTTGTGTCGTTTCGTTACGCATGTTGCTTCCCGTTAAGTGTTTGCCGAACAGGCACGCGCTGCCCGCGCCGGGTGGAACGCACCCGGCGGGGCAGAACAAACTGCGTGATTCAGTGTGTGATGATTATGCCTGGCTAGGCAGCAGCGCCGCAGGCAGCAGCGATGTCAGGTGACCGGCCGCCAAGAGTTGGCTGGCGGCTTCAATGTCGGGGGCGAAGAAACGATCCTTGTCGTAGAAACTGACATGCTCGCGCAGCAGACGGCGTGCCTGCTCCAGACCTTCCGAGGTCTTCAGGCCGTTGCGGAAATCCAGGCCCTGGCAGGCAGCCAGCCATTCAACCGCCAGAATGCCGCGCACGTTGTCCGCCATGCTCCACAGGCGACGACCGGCGGCCGGCGCCATGGAAACGTGGTCTTCCTGGTTGGCGGAGGTCGGAATGCTGTCGACGCTCGACGGGTGCGCCAACGCTTTGTTTTCGCTGGCCAGCGCCGCCGCGGTAACCTGGGCGATCATGAAGCCGGAGTTCACGCCGCCGTTCTCCACCAGGAACGGTGGCAGCTGCGACATGTGCTTGTCCATCATCAGCGAGATGCGGCGTTCGGACAGCGAACCGATTTCGGCAAACGCCAGGGCCAGGTTATCGGCGGCCATCGCCACCGGTTCGGCATGGAAGTTGCCGCCGGACAGCACGTCACCCTGTTCGGCGAACACCAGCGGGTTATCGGAGACGGCGTTGGCTTCTATCTCCAGCACCTCGGCGGCCTGGCGGATCTGCGTCAGGCAGGCGCCCATCACCTGCGGCTGGCAGCGCAGGGAGTAAGGATCCTGCACTTTTTCGCAGTTGCGGTGCGAGTCGGAGACTTCGCTGCGCGCACCGAGCAGGTGGCGGTAGGCGAGGGCGGCGTCGATCTGGCCGCGCTGGCCGCGCACCTCATGGATACGCGCATCGAACGGGCTGCGGGAGCCCAGCGCCGCTTCCACCGTCAGGCTGCCTGCCACGGTCGCGGCGGCGAACAGGTCTTCCGCGTCGAACAGGCCGCGCAGCGCGAAGGCGGCGGAGACCTGAGTGCCGTTCAGCAGCGCCAGGCCCTCTTTCGCCGCCAGCGTCAGCGGTTTCAGACCGGCCTTGGCCAGCGCTTCGGTCGCCGGCAGCCATTGGCCCTGATGACGCGCCTGGCCTTCGCCCAGCAGCACCAGGCTCATGTGCGCCAGCGGCGCCAGGTCGCCGGAGGCGCCGACCGAGCCCTTCAGCGGGATATGCGGATAAACTTCGGCGTTGACCAGCGCGATCAGCGCCTGGATGACTTCCAGACGAATGCCGGAGAAGCCGCGCGACAGGCTGTTGATTTTCAGCACCATGATTAGGCGCACCAGATTGTCGTCGGTGGGCTCGCCCACGCCGGCGGCGTGTGACAGCACGATTGAACGCTGCAGGTTTTCCAAATCGTCGCGGGCGATGCGGGTCGAAGCCAGCAGGCCAAACCCGGTGTTGATGCCGTAAGTGGTGCGGTTTTCTTCAACGATGCGTTCCACGCAGGCCACGCTCTGCTGGATAGGGCCGTAGGCGTTGTCGTCCAGCGTCAGCGTCACCGGATGCTGATACACGTCGCGTAGCTGGGCCAGCGTCAGTTTGCCTGGGCGAATAGTCAGCGCTTTCATGCTTTTTCTCCTTGGGTCGCGGCAACCATCGGCAGGTTCAGACCTTGCTCACGGGCGCAGTCGATAGCGATATCGTAACCGGCGTCGGCGTGACGCATGACCCCGGTAGCCGGGTCATTGTGCAGGACGCGGGCAATGCGCTCGGCGGCTTCGTCGGTGCCGTCGCAGACGATCACCATGCCGGAGTGTTGGGAGAAGCCCATACCGACACCGCCGCCGTGGTGCAGGGAAACCCAGGTGGCGCCGCTGGCGGTATTCAGCAGCGCGTTCAGCAGCGGCCAGTCGGAAACGGCATCTGAGCCGTCTTTCATCGCTTCGGTTTCACGGTTCGGGCTGGAAACGGAGCCGGAATCCAGGTGGTCGCGGCCGATGACGATCGGAGCGGACAGTTCGCCGCGGCGCACCATCTCGTTGAACGCCAGGCCCAGCTTGGCGCGCTGGCCAAGGCCAACCCAGCAGATGCGCGCCGGCAGGCCCTGGAAGCTGATGCGCTCGCGCGCCATGTCCAGCCAGCGGTGCAGGTGCTCGTCATCCGGGATCAGCTCTTTCACCATGGCGTCGGTTTTGTAGATGTCCTGCGGATCGCCGGACAGCGCCGCCCAGCGGAACGGCCCGATGCCGCGGCAAAACAGCGGACGGATGTAGGCCGGCACGAAGCCCGGGAAGTCGAAGGCGTTGTCGACGCCGGTTTCTTTCGCCATCTGGCGAATGTTGTTGCCGTAGTCGAAGGTCGGCACGCCCATCTGCTGGAACGCCAGCATGGCTTTGACGTGATCGGCCATCGATTGCTTGGCGGCGGCGGCCACTTTGGCCGGCTCGGTTTGCGCGCGCTGGCGATACTCTTCCCAGCTCCAGCCCTTCGGCAGGTAGCCGTTCAGCGGATCGTGGGCGCTGGTCTGGTCGGTGACCATGTCCGGGCGCACGCCGCGGCGCACCAGCTCAGGCAGGATTTCCGCCGCGTTGCCGCACAGGGCGATGGAGATGGCTTTGCCTTCTGAGGTGTATTTCTTGATGCGGGCCAGCGCGTCGTCCAGATCTTTGGCCTGCTCATCGACGTAGCGGGTTTTCAGACGGAAATCGATGCGGCTCTGCTGACATTCGATGTTCAGCGAGCAGGCGCCCGCCAGCGTCGCGGCCAGCGGCTGCGCGCCGCCCATGCCGCCCAGACCGGCGGTCAGCACCCAGCGCCCCTGCAGGCTGCCGTCGTAGTGCTGGCGGCCCGCTTCGACGAAGGTTTCATAGGTGCCCTGAACGATGCCCTGGCTGCCGATGTAGATCCAGCTGCCGGCGGTCATCTGGCCGTACATTGCCAGGCCTTTGGCGTCCAGCTCGTTGAAGTGTTCCCAGGTTGCCCAGTGCGGCACCAGGTTGGAGTTGGCGATCAGCACGCGCGGCGCGTTGCTGTGGGTTTTGAAGACGCCGACCGGTTTGCCGGACTGCACCAGCAGGGTTTCGTCTTCTTCCAGCGTTTTCAGGGTTTCGACGATCTTGTCGTAGCAATCCCAGTCGCGCGCGGCGCGGCCGATGCCGCCGTACACCACCAGCTCGTGTGGGTTCTCCGCAACTTCAGGATCGAGGTTGTTCAGCAGCATGCGTAACGGCGCTTCGGTCAGCCAGCTTTTTGCGTTTAATTGTGTGCCGCGTGGCGCGCGTACATCGACATTGCGAACTTTGTTATTTGTAGTCACAGCAGTTTCCTCAAACAGTATCGGTGCAGATTCCATGCCGCGGTGGGGATGAGTACCACGGCATAACAATGCGTAGGGCTTATTAACATATACTTGTATGTACAAGCATATGCAACACTGACCAGTTGCCGCTGAAAAGTGGCATAAGAAAAAGTTATTTTCTTTTTATATCAGGTTGATATGCGATTTTTTATCGCCGGTCTCAGGTACGGAAAGCCGGAGAAAAGTGAGCTGTTCGGCAAAAATGAATTAAAATTGACTCATTTTTGGGCGGCTAGTCACAATATTTTTACAGTCTGATTACAGTTGACGGCGGAGGATAAAAAAGCCCTATCACCGCAGGAAGAAAGCCCGCCGTGGGCGGGCTTGCAAGGGTCAGGCGGCCGGCTGCAGCGTCGGTTTGCGGCTCATCTTGCACACCGTGGCGATGGCGGCGATCAGCGCCGGCACGCACAGGAACATCAGGATGCTCTGCACTTCCCACTGCATGGCCAGCAGTTGGGCGCCCATCATGGTGCCGGCGACGCCGCCGAAGCGGCCGATGCCCTGCATCCAGGCGATGCCGGTGGCGCGGCTGTGGGTCGGGTAGAAGGTCGCCGCCAGCGTTTGCAGCCCGGACTGCGCGCCGTTCATGGTGACGCCCATCAGGAAGATGAAGGCGCCCAGCAGCACGATCTGTTTATCCTCGGTGGCCATCGCCACGATCAGCAGGGCGGTGACGACAAAGCCGCTCGAGACCACTTTGTGCGCATTCCAGCGGTCCATCAACCAGCCGGCCACCAGGATGCCGAGCGTGCCGCCAAAGGTGAACAGCGAGGTGAGCATCGCCGATTGCTCCAACTGATAGCCCAATCCCTGCATCAGGATTGGCATCCAGCTCAGCAACACGTAGTAGATCACCAGCCCCATAAAGTAGGTCAGCCACAGCATCAGCGTGCCGAGCAGGTAAGGGCGGCTGAACAGCAGGCCGACGCTGGTCTTGGTCTGCGCCAGCTTCTCTTCGTACAGATAAAAACGCGTCACGCCGTCGAGGCTCTGGCTGACGAAGCGTTGCGCGATGCGCTTGATCTTCGCCGCATCTTGCCCGCGGTTGACCATATATTTAACCGACTCCGGCAGCAGCAGGATCAGCAGGACAGTCAATACCAGCGGCGCGATGGCGCCGAGCAGCAGCACGCTGTGCCAGCCGTAGTTCGGGATCAGCCACGATGAAATGGCGCCGCCGCCGGCCGCGCCCAGCGGAAAACCGCAGTACATGGTGTTGATCGCCAGCGAACGGCAGCGCTGCGGCGCGTATTCGGAGATCAAGGTAATGGCGTTGGGCATCGCCGCCCCCAGCCCGAGACCGGTGAGGAAGCGCCACAGCGTAAGGCTGTTGAGCGAACCGGCGTAGGCGGTGGCCAGGCTCGACAGGCCGAAGAACAGGCAGGAAAACACCAGCACGCGCTTGCGGCCGATGCGGTCGGAGATCGGCCCGGCGATCAGCGCGCCGAGCGACAGCCCCAGCAGCGCAGCGCTCAGCACCGGCCCCAGATCCTGCTTCACGATGCCCCAGTCTTTGGCGACCGAGGGGGCGATATAGCCCATGGCGGCGGTATCGAAACCGTCGATGGCGAGGATCAGAAATCCGAGAATGATCAGTGTCCAGTGAAACAGCGAAAACTTGCTGTCGTCGATGGCCTGTTGAATGTTTAACTCGCTGGTGGAATGAGTCATGGCACCCTCTAAACGCAGATGTAGTCGTGATGGAACGTGGCCGAAACTGGCGCCCGGCTTGTGTTTGCTTGTATATACATCTGCGCGCCGAGGCTTTATGTCAAATATATTTATCCTATACGTTAAATAAATGTTGTTTTTGCGAAGCAGGTTACACCGTGAATGAAAGATCAGAACCCGTCGAACAAATTAAATAAACGCCAGGGGTGGTGGGATATGCTGGCGGCGGCGCGGAGAATAAAATTTAATACAATGTTGGCCGTTTGGTCGCCGGGCCGGAATCTGCGATAATCGCTTTTTACTTTTCCAGATTGAGAAACCGATGCAGTACCCGATCAATGAGATGTTCCAAACCTTGCAGGGCGAAGGCTTTTTCACCGGCGTGCCGGCCATTTTTATCCGCCTGCAGGGCTGCCCGGTAGGGTGCAGTTGGTGCGATACCAAACATACCTGGGAAAAGGAAGCCAATCGGGAAGTCGACCTGCAACGGATCCTGGTCAAAACAGAGGAAAGCGACGCCTGGGGCAATGCCAGCGCCGAGCAGCTGCTGGCGGTGATGCGCCAACAAGGTTACACCGCACGTCATGTGGTGATCACCGGGGGCGAACCCTGCATCTACGATCTGACACCGTTGACCGAGCTGTTCGAACAGCATGGCTACGGCTGCCAGATTGAGACCAGCGGCACCCACGACATTCGCTGTTCCGCCAAAACCTGGGTGACGGTTTCGCCGAAGGTGAATATGCGCGGCGGCATGAAGGTGCTGGATCAGGCGCTGCGGCGCGCCGACGAGGTGAAGCATCCGGTGGCGCGCGAGCGCGACATCGAGGCGCTGGACGCACTGCTGGCGACGCTGCAGGACGACAAGGCACGGATTATTGCGCTGCAGCCGATCAGCCAGAAAGAAGAGGCGACCCGCCTGTGCATCGAAACCTGCATCGCGCGCAACTGGCGGTTGTCGATGCAGACCCACAAGTATCTGAACATCGCCTAAAATCAGGGCGCCTTTGTGAACTGCACCCCAAATGTTGGACACATCTGA
>NZ_KV792391.1:42743-53303 GCF_001808215.1 Serratia sp. HMSC15F11 | reverse complement strand
GCGCTATGCCTGCGTTCGGCGTCTTCAAGGGCATCCAATACCGTGCTCATCTCCGATTTCTCTTCTCTGCTATAACCTCATAAAGCACGGGTTGCCCGGTAGCTGCCAGCACGGGGGTTGACCTTTGGCGCGCATCACCGGCTGCCGAGCAAGACGGCGTTGTCAGGGGCAACCGGCCAGGGAAGGCCGGTTGAGGCGAGACTAACAGGGACGTTTGTCGCAGCCGACCCGCCCGACAACGCAGACGCGGCGAGGGTATCCGCGTAGCGGACAGATGGTGTTAAGCGAAGGCGCGGGTGGAGGGGCCGCGCCTTCGGCCCCTCCAATTGCCGTTCATTGCAGTAACAGAGAAATGCGGAACATTTACGGCAATTCAGGCTACACGAAACACACAAAGATGGGATAAAAAATGCCTGTCAGGTTTAACTGACTGATATTACCGCCTGCGCGGCCCGTTTTTTCGCTTTTACGCGTACGCAACCCGCTGAATTTTCACTTAGCTTTGCCATTTTCGTTATTTTGAACGTCGCTACGGCTCGCGGATACTGGGAGAACATCTCTCACCGCGAGCCGCAGCATGTCCCATGCCCACTATTTGCATCCCGAACAGCGCGAACGAATCAGGCAGCTTTATCGGCGCCGGCATTGGCGGCTGGAATTGCCCACCTGGGGGATCATGGCGGCGGTGTACGGCGGCTGGTTCGCCGTGGCGCTGGGGTGGCAAACGCTGGGCCCGTGGCTTGGCGCGCCGCTGTTGATTCTCCTGACCGCCTGGTACATGTCGTTGCAACACGAGCTGATCCACGGCCATCCGACGCGCTGGCCGCGCGTCAATCAGCTGTTCGGCCTGTTGCCGCTGGCGGTGTGGTATCCCTACGGGCTGTATCGCGATTCGCATCTGCGCCATCACCGCAACGACCACCTGACCGATCCGCACGAAGATCCCGAAAGTTATTACTTCAGCGCCGCGCAGTGGCGGCGCTATCCCCGCCTGCTGCCGCTGCTGGCCGCCGTGCGCAATACGCTGATCGGCCGGGTGCTCCTCGGCCCGGCGCTGGATATCGCCGCGACCCTGGCCGGGGCGGTGAAAGCGCTTGCCTCTGGGGAGTGGCGTACCTGGATGATGTGGGGAGTGCACCTGTCGCTGTTGGCGATGTTGCTGAACTGGCTGCAGGCGCAGGGTATCGGCGCGGCGTTTTACCTGCTGGCCATCAGCTACCCGGCGCTGGCGCTGACCAAGGTAAGATCGTTTTTTGAGCATCGCGCCGTGGACGCACCGCAGGCACGTTCTATTATTAATGAGGCGGGCTGGCCGTGGCGGCTGCTGTTTCTCAATCTGAACTACCATTTAGTGCATCACGATTTGCCCGGCCTGCCTTGGTATGGTTTGCGTGACGTCTATCTGGCGGAGCGTGAGGCGTATCAGCGGCGCAGCCAGGGATTTGTCGCGCAAGGCTACGGCGAGTGGCTGCGCGATTACGCCCTGACGCCGATCGACGTTGGCGTGCATCCGTTGCGCGCCGATGAACCGCAGGGAGAAGGCGATGCCCTGCCGACGAAAAAATTTATTGCGCGCTGGAAGCGCGTTTCTCAGGATTTTCCAACCTAACCGGCCCATGAGCCGGAAAACGTATAACCAGAGGAAAAGTATGGCAATCACCTTATCACGCGGACGTTCCTTTGCCGTCGCGCTGGCCCTGCTGGCCACCGGCGGTCTGGCGCAGGCGGCCGACTCGGTGCGCGTCGGCTCCAAGATCGATACCGAAGGTTCGCTGCTCGGCAACCTCATCGTGCAGGTGCTGGAAGCCAACGGCATCAAGACCACCAACAAGCTGCAGCTCGGCACCACCAAGGTGCTGCGCGGCGCCATTATGTCCGGCGAGATCGACATCTATCCGGAATACACCGGCAACGGCGCGTTTTTCTTTTCCGATGAGAAAGATCCGGCATGGAAGAACGCCCAGGCCGGCTTCGAGAAGGTGAAGCAGCTCGACTACGACAAAAACAAAATCGTCTGGCTGGATGCGGCGCCGGCCAACAACACCTGGACCATCGCCATTCGTCAGGACGTGGCGGAGGCCAACCATCTGAAGACGCTGTCGGATCTCGGCAAGTGGATCAACGGCGGCGGCAAGTTCAAGCTGGCGGCCTCGGCGGAATTCATCGAGCGGCCGGATGCGCTGCCGGCGTTCCAGAACGCCTACGGTTTCAAACTGAATCAGGATCAGCTGCTGTCCCTGGCCGGCGGTGACACGGCGGTGACCATCAAGGCGGCGGCGGAGCAGACCTCCGGCGTCAACGCGGCGATGGCCTACGGCACCGATGGCCCGGTGGCGGCGCTGGGGCTGCAAACCCTGGCGGATCCGAAAGGCGTACAGCCGATCTACGCACCGGCGCCGATCGTGCGCGAAGCGGCGCTGAAGGCGCACGCCAATCTGCCTGAGCTGCTCAAGCCGGTGTTCGCCTCGCTGGACGGGCCGACGCTGCAAAAACTCAACGCGCAGATCGCCGTGGAAGGCCAGGACGCCAAACAGGTGGCGGCCGCTTACCTGAAAGAGAAAGGGTTTGTTAAGGGATAATGCCGAGGTGCCCCCTCTGCCGTCGGGAGAGGGGGTAAACCGAGGGAGCCGGAGCGTTTCTTTGACTATCGCCGTAAAACATCGCGTCTTGTTGACGCTGTTCATGTTGTTGCTGCTGGCCGCTTTCGGCCTGCCGTTCCTCAGTTATGCCCCCAATCGCCTGTTGTCGGGCAAAAGCCTCTCCTTGTTCTCCCTGCTGCACGGCCCGGCGCTGTGGCTGCTGTTGCCGCTGGCGGCATTGGCGATCCTCAGCCTGTTGCCGCCGACGCGGGGGCGGGCGCTGCTGGCGGCGCTGGCCGCCTGCGGGGTGCTGACGCTGGCCTTATGGATTAGCGGGCAGGCCGCCGAACGCCTGGCGCAGGAGGGATCGCGCCTGGCGCGCACCTCCTGGGGCAGCGGATGCTGGCTGACGATGGCGCTGAGCCTGCTGATCGCCGCCGACGCCATGGCGCGCATCACCGCGTTGCACCTGTGGCGCATGCTGGGCAACGCGCTGGTGCTGGTGCCGCCGGTGCTGCTGCTGTTCGGGCATCAGCTCGATCAGCTGTCGCTGCTGAAGGAGTACCACAATCGCCAGGAGGTGTTTGACGCCGCGCTGCTGCAGCACCTGACCATTCTGCTGGCGACGATGGCACCGGCGCTGGCGATCGGCGTGCCGCTCGGGGTGCTGTGTTTTCGCTCCGAACGCTGGCAGCGGCCGATTTTCTCCGCGCTGAACATTATCCAGACCGTGCCGTCCATCGCGCTGTTCGGCCTGCTGATCGCGCCATTGGCGGGGCTGGCGACGGCGGTGCCTTGGCTTGCGGAACACGGCGTCAGCGGCATCGGCATGGCGCCGGCGATCGTGGCGCTGGTGCTGTACGCGCTGTTGCCGCTGGTGCGCAGCGTGGTGGCGGGGCTGCAAAGCGTGCCGGCCGGGGTGATCGAATCCGCCACCGGCATGGGGCTGACGCGCGGGCAGATCTTCCTGCGCGTGCAGCTGCCGTTGGCGCTGCCGCTGTTCCTGACCGGCGTGCGCATCCTGGCGGTGCAAACCGTCGGCATGGCGGTGGTGGCGGCGCTGATCGGCGCCGGCGGCTTTGGCGCCATCGTGTTCCAGGGGCTGCTCAGCAGCGCGCTGGATCTGGTTTTGCTGGGGGTGATCCCGGTGGTCATGATGGCGGTCATCGTCGATTCGCTGTTTAAATTTTGGGTTTCAATCCTGGACGTATCGCGCCGATGATTCACTTTGAGCAAGTCAGCAAAATTTTTCAGGGCAAGCCGGCGGTCGACGATCTCACGCTGCACATCGCCGAGGGCGAATTCACCGTGTTGATCGGCACCTCGGGTTCCGGCAAGTCCACGACGTTAAAAATGATCAATCGCCTGATCGAACACGATCGGGGCAAGATTCTCTTTGCCGGCGAAGAGATCCAGTCGTTCAAACCGCAGGATCTGCGGCGGCGCATGGGCTATGCGATCCAGTCGATCGGCCTGTTCCCGCACTGGACGGTGGAGGAGAACATCGCCACCGTGCCGCAGCTGCTGAAATGGCCGCGCGCGCGCATTCGCGATCGGGTGACCGAACTGCTGGAGCTGTTGCATCTGGAGCCGGATCTGTTTCGCCGCCGCTATCCGCACCAGCTGTCCGGCGGGCAGCAGCAGCGGGTGGGGGTGGCGCGCGCGCTGGCCGCCGATCCCGAGGTGTTGCTGATGGACGAACCGTTCGGCGCGCTGGATCCGGTCACCCGTGCGGCGCTGCAGGCGGAGATTGCGCGCATCCATCAGCTCTCCGGCCGCACCATCGTGCTGGTGACGCACGACATCGATGAAGCGCTGGGCTTGGCGGATCGCCTGGTGCTGCTCGATCAGGGGCGGGTGGTGCAACAGGGCACGCCGCTGGCGCTGCTGACCGCGCCGGCCAACGACTTCGTGCGGGATTTCTTCGGGCGCAGCGATCGCGGCATCAAGCTGCTGTCGCTGGGAACGGTGGCGGAGCGGGTGCGGCCCGGCGCCGCCGAGGGCGAGCCGATCGCCGCCGCCATGAGCCTGCGCGAGGCACTGTCGGTGTTTGTGGCGCGCGGCAGCGACTGCCTGCCGGTGGTGGATGAACGGGGCGAAGCGTTGGGGGTGTTGCACTTCAACGATCTGATCGCCGGACAGGCGCTGTCATGAGCGGGCGCGTCTGGCGCCTGCTGCGCGATCCGCTGCTCTGGACGCTGGCGCTGCTGTTGGCGCTGGTGTTCGGCATGGATCATCTGCGCGGCCTGTTCGCCGCCTGGTTCCCCGATCTGGAGCGGCCCATTTATCAGCAGGACAGCTTTATCGCGCTGGTGGGGGCGCACCTGTCGCTGGTGGCGATCTCCAGCCTGATCGCGGTGGCTCTCGGCGTGGCGGCCGGCGTGGCCGTGACCCGGCGCAGCGGCCGGGAGTTTCGTTCGCTGGTGGAAACGGTGGTGGCGGTGGGGCAGACCTTCCCGCCGGTGGCGGTGCTGGCGGTAGCGGTGCCGGTGATGGGCTTCAGCGAACAGCCGGCGATCATTGCGCTGGTATTGTACGGCCTGCTGCCGATCCTGCAGGGCACGCTGGCGGGCATCGAATCGGTGCCGCCCGCCACGCGCGAGATTGCCCGCGGCGTGGGGATGAGCGCCTGGCAAATTCTGTGGCGGGTCGAATTGCCGCTGGCGGCGCCGGTGATCGTCGCCGGGATCCGCACGTCGGTGATCATTAACATCGGCACGGCGGCCATCGCTTCCACCGTCGGCACCAAAACCCTCGGCTCGCCGATCATTATCGGTCTGAGCGGGTTTAACACCGCCTATGTGATCCAGGGCGCGGCGGTGGTGGCGTTGTTGGCTATTATCACCGATATGCTGTTCGAACGTTGGGTGCGTTATCTCACCGCCTGGCGTCAGCAGACGCTGGCGACCACTCCGGCGGGGTAAGGGGGAAATGATGCAGGTGTCTCTACCGATGTACGGCGTTGGCCGGGAGCAGGCCGAATCCTTCTGGCAGGTATTGCGCGACAAGCTGCTGCGGCTGGGGCTGCCGGCAGCGCCGGAACGGCTCAGCTGGCCGGACGATCTGGCGCAGCACTGGCGGCGCGACGATCTGCTGCTCAGCCAAACCTGCGGTTATCCGTTGGTCAGCACCCTGTCGCAGGTGCAGCTGATCGGCACCTACCATTACCGGGTTGAAGGGTGCGACGGGCCGAATTACCGCAGTTGGCTGGTGGTGCGCGCGGGTGACCCCGGCGAACGGCTGGCGGACTTTCGCGGCCGGACGGTGGCCTATAACAGCACCGATTCCCAGTCCGGCTACAACGGCCTGCGCGCGCTGATCGCACCGCTGGCGCAGGACGGGAAATTCTTTGGTGCGGCGATTGCCTCCGGCGCACATTACCAGTCGCTGAAGCTGATCCGCAGCGGGCAGGCGGATATCGCCGCCATCGATTCGATCAGCATGGAACTGCTGCGTCGCGCGCAGCCGCAGGCGCTGGAGGGGCTGAAAATCATCGGCCGCACGGCGGCGGTGCCCGGCCTGCCGCTGATCACCGCGGCGGGTACGCCGCCGGAACAGGTGGAAATCCTGCGCGCCGGCGCCCGGGCGATGCTGGATGAGGCGGTCAGCGACCGCCTGCTGATCGGCGATTTCAGCCTGGTGCCGCGTTCGGCCTACCAGATTATCACCGTGCTGGAACAGCAGGCTGCCGCGCAGGGCGTGACGGCGCTCTAGCCGCCGTTACAACAGGCCGCCGCCGTCGATGTCGATCACGCTGCCGGTCACGAAGCCGTTCTCCATCGCCAGCAGGTAACCTGCCGCGACGTCGGCCGCCTGGCCGACTCTGCCGACCGGCAGACTGACGCTCACGCGCTCGAACAGCGCCTGACGCTGCGCGGCGCCCATGCCGTCGTAGGCTTCGGTGGCGGTGATGCCGGGGCTGACCACGTTCCCCCGCCGCGGTGCCAGCTCCTTCGCCAGCTGTTTGCCGGCCGCTTCCAGCGCGGCGTTGATGGCGGTTTTGACCAGCTGACCGCCGAGGTATTTACGCGATAGCTGGCCTGAAGTCAGGGTGATGGAGCCCTGCGGTGCCAGCGTCGGTAGCGCCGCCTGCACCGCGCGCAAACTGCCCCAGAATTTGACGTTAAAGTCGGCCTGCGCCTGTTGGATGGCCGTTTCAGCCAGCGGCTTGGCCTCCACCAGCGGCCCGGCGGTGATCACCAAATGGTCGAAGGCACCGACGGCGGTAAACAGCGCGCGCAGCGACGCTTCATCGGTCAGGTCGGCCTGCATCAGGCGCAGCGCGTCGTTCTGCTCCCCGGCGTGGGGCAGGCGGCGCGAAGCCAGCACCACTTCAGCGCCGTGCGCCGCCGCCGCGTAGGCCACCGCGGCGCCAATGCCGCTGGTACCGCCCAGGATCACCAGTTTTTGTCGTTTCAGGGGGGAGTCGGGAATCGTCATGCTAAGGCCTCTTTCAGGGTAAGTTTCAACGGGATCTATCTTTCCTGATTGAAAATGACCTAACAATCGGCCTTGCTGACAAACACTTATTAATATCTTTTAAATATCACGCAGCGCTAAAGCGGGCATTTAACTTCTGATCCACGATAATTTCGAAATCGGTAAACAGCGCTCGGGGCTTTACCGAGCGCCCCTGTTTTTCCAGTGCCACCAGGCCGTGCCCGCTCAGCGTTTTCAGCGTGGTTGACAGGTTGCTGACCTGCCGGCCGGACAGTTCGGCCAGTTGGCTGATGGTCTCGGGGCGGGCGGTGTCGATAAGACGCAGCAGGGCGATATTCTCGTTGCTGAGCACCTGGGCCAGCGCAATCATCGACGTGAACCAGACTTTGGGTTCACGTTCCTGCGGCTGGTATTCCCCTTTCGCGATCGCCGGTATGCGCTTGCGAATCAGTTCTTCAGGCATCACACCAATCAGTGCTTTCATCATCAACCTCGGTTTTCTCTCTTGCGTATGACTTCGTCTATCCGGGTAAAAAAATCTTCCACCCACTGACAGGCGGAATGAAACTCCTAGGGTGAGCCTTTGTCCGTCGGGGTGTCATGTTGGCGATCGTAAACGACGCGGCCTGAAAATTTACCTTTGCGAGGGGTTTTAATGGCATGCGCGTTATCTATGCTAAAAAACCGGGTATTGTGGTTATCATGCAAGGTCAAATTGTAACGGATGCCGTGAGGGATAAAGGCCGTGTGGGTCACCGTCCAAGCCTCGATTTTCCACCAATAGCCATCCTCACGATTGACCCGCGTGCCGTGCAGGCTAAGGATGTAGTCCGGTCCATTGTGTTCATCCATTGATCAAAGCTTCATTTATTATGATCTAGTCATAACTATTGAGCGTTTTATCGTCAACCCGTTACGCCGTGAAACCGGCTCTCCAAGAAGGGAAACGCATGACCTCATTTGTCGATCTCGAGGTGTTTGTCCGCACGGTGGACGGCGGCAGTTTTTCCGCCGCCGCGCGCGCGCTGGATATGACGCCGGCGGCGGCCAGCATCGCGGTGAAAAGGCTGGAACAGCAGCTGGGCGCGCGGCTGCTGGTACGTTCCACCCGCAGCCTGCGGTTGACGGAGGAGGGCGCCCGCTATCTCGACAGCGCGCGCCTGGCGCTGGGCGCGTTGGCTGAAGGGGAGCAGGCGATCCGCGAAAAGCACCAGGGGCTGTCTGGGGTGCTGCAGATTTCCGCGCCGTCGGATTTCGGCCGTAATCTGCTCTTGGGCTGGCTGGACGAGTTCCGGCAACAGCATCCGCATATTCAGCTGCAGCTCCTGATCAACGATCGGCAGGCCGATCTGTTCCGCGAACCGGTAGACGTGGCGTTGCGTTTCGGGCCGCTGGCCGACTCTTCGCTGGTGGCGCTGCCTATCTTGCCGCAGCACCGGCGGTTGATCTGCGCCAGCCCGGATTACCTGCGGCGTCACGGCGCGCCGCAAACGCCGGCCGATCTGGCCCTGCACAGCATTCTGGTGTATCAGCCCAGCGGCAAACGGCAGGTGGAATGGCGGCTATGGCGCGGTGAGGAGCTGGTCGAAGTGCCGCTGAACGGCAGCTATTTTACCGATGACGGCGAGATCGCGCGGCGCTGGGCGCTGGCCGGCCACGGGGTGGTGCGCAAGTCGGCGATCGACGTGGTGGCGGATATTCGCGCCGGGCGGCTGGTGCAACTGCTGCCGGAATGGCGCAGCGACGCGGTACCGATCAATCTGGTCTGCCCGCATCGCTCGCAGGTGTCGGAACGCGTCAGGCAGCTGCAGCGCTTTTTACAGCAGCGCTGCCAGCGTTGGATGGACGATCACTTGGCCTGAAGGGTTTCGGTTTGCGCCGGCGTGGCGGCGGCATTCCCGGCAGGCGCGCTTTCTTCGTGCGGGGTAGTAGAACGGGTGTAGATGTTCAGCCCGGCGAGAAATACGCCGCCCAAAGAACCGAAGGCGCACAGGGCGATGACGATGACGAACGCTTTTTTCAGCATAGGAATAATTTCGCAGGTTGCTTGGAACAGCGGGAATTATAGCCCCTTCACCGGGTGAAACAAGAATCGTTTTTAACGGCGGCCCACAGACCGCCTTTTGCGATCGCTACCGTTCGCTGTCGATGGCCTGCACGCGGGCCGGGCGGGCGAACAGGTATTTCCCCAGCGTCACCAGCACCACCGCCGCCACGATGATCGCCAGCGCCAGCCACTCGCGCGGCGCCAGCGATTCGCCGGCAAAGCCGATGCCGAGCAGCACCGCCACCACCGGGTTGACGTAGGCGTAGCTGGTGGCGACCGCCGGGCGCACGTTCTTCAACAAAAACATATAGGCGCTGATCGCCAGCATCGAACCGAAGACGATCAGGTACCCCAGCGCCAGAAAGCCGCCGGTGCTCGGCAACTGAGTGAGGTGTTCGCCGCTCAGCCGGCTGGCGACCAATAACACCACGCCGGCGACCAGCATCTCCGCCGCGCCGGCCATCGGCCCGACCGGCAGCGAGATGCGCGATCCCAATACCGAGCCGAAGGCCCAGCTGGCCGACGCCAGCAAAATGAGCAGCGCGCCGGTCGGGTTGCCCACCAGGTTGTTGCCGGTGTTGAGCAGCACGATGCCCACCAGCCCGAGCGCGATGCCGGCCCATTCCAGTTTGGTGTTGCGCATGCCCCACAGCAGGCTGAAGCAGAGGGTGAACAGCGGCACCGTCGCCACCATCACCGCGGCGATGCCGGACGGTACGTGTTGGTGCTCCGCTACCGTCACCAGGCCGTTGCCCACCGCCAGCAGCAGAATGCCGATGACGCCGGCGGCCAGCCACTGCTTCGGCGTCGGCAGCGCGTGGCCGCGCCAGGCCAGAAAGCTGAACAGCACGATGCCGGCGGTCAGAAAGCGAATGCCGGCCATCATCAGCGGCGGCCACTGCGCGACGCCGAGGCGAATGACGAAATAGGTGGAACCCCAAACGATATATAACGTGAACAACGCCCCGATCAACGGCAGGACGCTACGGCTTGGTTGGCTAAGCATAGGATTGTATTTTGCAGGGATGATTATTATTAGAACGCTCAGTAAACCCGATCGGGCAACCGATAAGCAATGGCCTGCGGCATTATTTTTCCCGGCCGCTGCCCGCCGTTCAGCTGTCCCGTTGTTTCCACTGCAGCCAGCTGACGGCGGGCAGATAAATCGACCAGCCGACCGCCAGCAGCAGCAGCATGAACTCCGGCGGCACGCCGGGCAGCAGGGCGTCCAGCTTCCAGGACACGGCGTAGGCGAAGGGGCCGACGGCGGCGCCCAGCACCGCCAGCGGCCAGGGGGCCGCTCTGACCACGTCCAGCAGCCAATACCACCAGCAGCCGAAGCCGATCCACAGCGCGATGGCCCAGAGCGGCAGGCCGTGTTGCCCGCTGTAGTGCAGCACGCCGCTGTAGCTCCAAAGCCCATCCATGCCGATGCCACCCAAGGCAGCCAGGGCCGCGCCTTTGCGGCGGGCGGCGGGGGTAAAAATCAGCGCC
>NZ_KV792391.1:0-6873 GCF_001808215.1 Serratia sp. HMSC15F11 | reverse complement strand
TAACAAAATTCTTACCATTCCTTAGCAGACGCGGGCTTGGCGGATGGTTGATCAGATCGTGCGGGTTGCCGTCTTCGGCAATCCGGCCCTTATCGATAAAGATCAGGCGCGACGCCACTTTTTCGGCAAAGCCGACTTCGTGGGTGACGATGACCATCGTCATGCCTTCTTCGGCCAGATCCTGCATGACCTTCAGCACTTCATGGCGCAGCTCCGGATCGAGCGCGGAGGTCGGCTCGTCGAACAGCATCATTTTCGGCTTCACCGCCAGCGCGCGCGCAATCGCCACGCGCTGCTGCTGGCCGCCCGACAGTTCGGACGGGTAGTGGTGGGCACGCTCCGCCAGACCGACCTTGGCCAGCAGCTCGCGCGCCAGCTTTTCCGCATCGGACTTCTTCGCGCCGCGCACGCGGATCGGGCCAAAGGCGACGTTTTCCAGCGCCGTCAGGTGCGGGAACAGGTAGAACTGCTGGAACACCATGCCGGCTTCCTGGCGGATCAACCGATCGTCCACTTTCGGATCGTTGGCTTTCAGGCCGTCGACGATCAGATCGCCGCTGGTGACTTCCTCCAGCTTGTTGATGCAGCGCAGCAGGGTGGATTTGCCCGAGCCCGACGGCCCGATGATCACCACCACTTCGCCTTTGTCGATCTTCAAATCGATGTTGTGCAGCACCTGGGTTTGGCCAAAATGCTTGGAGACGTTTTTAAATTCAATCACAGGATTTTCATCCTTCTTTCCAGACGACGCAGCACGAAGCTCAGCACCAGGGTAATAATCAGATAGATAACCGCCACGGCGCTCCAGATTTCCAGCGCGCGGAAGTTACCGGCAATAATTTCCTGACCCTGACGGGTCAGCTCCGCCACGCCGATCACGATGAACAGCGAGGTGTCTTTGATGCTGATGATCCACTGGTTGCCCAGCGGCGGCAGCATGCGGCGCAGCGCCAGCGGCATAATGACGTAGCGGATGGTTTCGCGGCGCGACAGGCCGAGCGCCAGGCCGGCCTCGCGGAAACCGTTATGAATCGACAGCACCGCGCCGCGGGTGATTTCCGCGATGTAGGCGCCGGAGTTGATCATGATGGTCACCACCGCCGCGGTGAACGGATCGATGCGCAAGTCGCTAAATGCCATCGGCAGGGCGAAGTAGATGAACATCACCTGTACCACGATCGGCGTGCCGCGAATTACTTCGATAAACACCAACGCGATGTGGTTGGCGATCCAACCGCCGTAGGTGCGGGCAAAGCCGGCGACGAGGCCGATGATCAGGCCGCCAATCAGACCGAGGACCGAAATCCACAGGGTCATTTTGGCGCCCTCTAACAAGATAGGAATGGCGGGCCAGATGGCGCTCCAGTCGAACTGCATGATATTTCTCCCGGTGATCCCAAACGTGGGTATCAGATACAACGAAGCGCAGGGGGTTAAGCGACCCCCTGTGCTTAAGTTAACAGCTTGCCAAATTCACAGCTTACTTAGGTTCGGTGCCGAACCACTTCTTGTAGATCTCGTTATAGGTGCCGTTCGCGCGCAGGGTTTTCAGCGCGCCGTTCACCTTCTCGCGCAGCTCGTCGCTGCCTTTAGGGAAGGCGATGCCATACTGCTGTGCTTCCAGCGAATCGCCTACGGTTTTGAACTTGCCGGCGCCGGCCGTCTTAATGAAGTATAGGATGTTTGGCGTGTCGTGCAGCACCGCATCGGCGCGCTTGGTGCCCAGTTCCATGTAGGCGTTGTCGATGTTAGGGAACTGGCGCAGATCCTTGGTTTTGATGTGCTGCTTGGCGTAATCCACCGAGCCGGTGCCGCTCTTCACCGCCACCACTTTGCCGTTCAGATCGTCGATGCTTTTCACGCTGTTGTTGTCGGCGTTGACCATCACCAGCAGGCCGCTCTTGTAGTAGCCGTCGGAGAAGTCGATGGCTTTTTTGCGCTCATCGGTGATGGTGATGCCGGCCAGCGCCAGATCGACGTTTTTGGTCTGCAGCGCCGGAATGATGCCGCCGAAGTCCATCGGTTTCAGGGTGTAGTCCAGCTTCAGCTCTTTGGCGACGGCGGCCCACAGGTCGATGTCGAAGCCGACGTATTTGTCGCCTTGTTTGAACTCAAAAGGAACGAAAGCGGTGTCGGTGGCGACCACCAGTTTGTCTGCTGCGTGGGAACTTACGGCAAAGGCCAGAGAGAGTGCGGCCAGGGAGACTTTAAAAATCGACTTCATGAGAGGAATTCCTGTACAGGTTGCGGATTACCCATTTTTTATATTGCAGTTGGTGCCATGAAAAAATCGTGCCATGTTTTCAACTACTATAAAAACAAAGAGTTAGTGCGTGATGTTGTGCCGGAAAGGCGAATTGTTATGGTTGTGCACCAAGGTGAGGCACCAAAATGGTGCGTAAGAATTATCTTGGTGCACGGGGCTATCATTAACCAAATTTTGGCTGTGAAACAACCGTTCTTTAACGTTTTTGCTTCAATATTGATAACTAACTCTAACTTTCATGATGCACTGACGGTGCAAGCGGGGCCGCGAGGGCGCAAAAGGGGGAGCAGATAATGCTAGCGCAACTGGCTGTCTTTGCTGCCGCGCCGGTTGTACAGGCTGGCGGCCGCGTGTTTTTTGTCTTGTTCGGTCTGGCAGGCGAGGCAAAAACGCACGCCCGTTAACGCCTTGCGGCGCGCCTCGGGGATCGCCTCTCCGCATTCCTGGCAATAGCGTTCGCTCTCGCCGTGCCCGAGCGCTTCACGCGCGCGCTGCACCGCATCGTCGACGGTGGAATCAATCTGATCTTGTACGGCGCCGTCCGCCGCCCAGCCGCTGGCCATCATTACCTCCTGACAAGGGAACCTTACCGTTAATATGGGCCGTTTTTTGTACAATGCAACGGTCGCGCAAAAGAAAACAGGCCGGGCAAAGCCCAGCCTGTTCTGCCCGGAACGACGGGCGCTCTGCAACGCTTTCGCGTTATTCGATATTGGATTCGATGAACCACAGGAACTTGTCCAGATCGCGCGAGGCGGCGGTGAACATGTCGGCGGTGTCTTCGTCTTCCACTTCGGTAATCGCCTTGCGGATGTCATTCGCTACCGCGCCGTAGCGATCGGCCAGCGCTTTCAGGTGCTCCTGCACGCTGTGGATATTGGTCGGATAGCTTTTCAGCGGCGTGCGATCGTTGACCACCTGTACGGTGCCCAGTGCGACGCCGCCCAACTGCACCACGCGCTCGGCGAAGGTGTCCTGATGCTCGATGATGGCGGTGCGGAAGCCGTCCAGCATTTCATGGACCGCGATGAAGTTCGCGCCGCGCATGTTCCAGTGCGCTTGTTTGGTGATCAGCGAAAGATCGATAAATTGCACGACCTGATGGTTCAGCGCCTTGATGGCGGCCAGTTTGACTTTTTCGTCCAGATCGTTACGGGTATACAGCAGATCAGAAGATTTCGTTTTCACCAGTTTAGCGGTACTCATATCAGATATCCTCTTGATTAGTCGTTGTCCTATTTCGTTACGGGATTAATTATAGCAGGGGTATTTATTTTTGCCGTACGAAAATGGCTATTGCACAAATAGGATTAGCCTAATGGCAATATTTTAATGTGGCTTTTGTTTTTGATTAATGAAATTGATTTTTATTGGTTTTTTTTATTTTTTGTTGCAGGTTTATTATTTACCGTAGTGACGGTTTATCCCTGTTATTTTATTTTCATTGAGCATGCCGGCCCCAGAAGAATATCCACTTTGTTATCGCGGTGTTAATTTCAAACCTATTCAGATTGATAGCCGTAATTGATGCAGTTACAGTAGGGAGATTATCTCCTCTCTATGAGTGGCGAGTGATGAAAATTAACGTCGTCGGCACCAGCGGCAGCGGTAAAAGCACCTTGGCGCGTCAACTGGCAGAACGGCTTGACGTGCCCTATATCGAGATGGACAGGCTCTATTGGCGGCCCGAGTGGCAGGGAACGCCCGATGATGCATTCCTGGCGCGGCTTGAGCAGGCGCTGGCCGAAGCGGGCGAAGGCTGGGTGCTGGACGGCAACTACAGCCGCACGCAGCCGATCAAGTGGCGCGAGGTCGACTATATCCTGTGGCTGGACTACGGTTTCGGGCGCACGCTGTGGCAAGCCGTACGCCGCGCGTGCCGACGCGCGGCCAGCAAACGTGAGCTGTGGCCGGGCACCGGCAACCGGGAAAGTTTTCGCCGTTCTTTCTTCAGCCGCGAGTCGATCGTACTGTGGACGGTCCGCACCTACGCCAAAAATCGGCGAAAATACCTGGCGGAAATGGCCGGCGCCGGGCGCTGCTTCATACGCTTGCGTTCTCCCCGTCAGGCCGCCGATTTTTTACGGGCGTTGCCGCAGGGTCACAGCAGCAGGCGGTGATGGATCCTCACCACCGCTTTCTTGATGTGCTGCGGCCGCTGCCACAGGCAGCCGGTTTTGTGCGGCTCCATTTGGAAAAAGATCGCGAACATGCCGTGCGTCATGTGCAGCGTTTGCGGGTGGCGTTTGATTTCCAGCAGCAGAAGGTCGCTATTTTCTGCGTGGGGCTGCTCGCGATGCCCGTCGCCCGCCAGACCGTATTCGATGCGCTCTTCACCGCTGATCAGCAGATGGAGCGCGATGTACTCCTGATGCATCTCGGCGCGCTTCTGCGCCGCAGGCGTAGTGGTCAGCGTCATGACATCCATAAAGATGTTGTCGCCGTCGATCGGGTGATGGCCCGGGGCCAGTTCGGGCAGGTCGCATCGACGCAACTCGGTCAGGGTTGAAACCAGCGCCGGCGCGAGTCCGCGGCCGAAGCGTGGGTTGAACAGGCTGTTGTGAATCACTGTTATTCTCCATGTGAGCGAAAGTCCAAAGTGCCTGCGGTACAGGCTAAGGGGAAGTATGCCGACTTGTCACGAGGAAAACAGTTAACCCGCCTGCATTCCGGCGTTGCGGTCGGCAGGCGGGTTAGCGATCAGGAAAGGCTTTCGAGGCGCGGTTTGGGGCGAATGGTCAGGGCGGAGCCCATAGACGCGGCGATGATGGCCGCCAGCGCCAGCCATTGCACGCCGCTCAGGTGTTCGCCGAGGAACAGCATGCCGGACAGCGCCGCCATTGCCGGTTCCAGGCTCATTAAGGTGCCGAAGGTGCGCGCCGGGATTTTGGGCAGCGCGATGATCTCCAGCGAATAAGGCAGCGCGGTGGAGAGGATCGCCACCGCCAGCGCCACCGGCAGAATATCGAGGTTGAACAGCACGCTGCCGGTTTGCCAGGCGCCGATCGGGCAGAACACCAGCGCGGCGATCAGCGAACCGAGCGCCACCGTGCCGGGGCCGTGATCGCCGCCGGCCTTCTGGCCGAAGATGATATAGACCGCCCAGCAGGCGCCGGCGCCGAGCGCGCAGGCGGCACCGAACGGATCGATCCCCCCCACGCCGTGGCCGAGCGGCAGCAGGAACCACAGCCCGGCAATCGCCAATGCCACCCAGAGGAAGTCGATGGGCCGCCGCGAGGAGAACATGGCCACCGCCAGCGGGCCGGTAAACTCCAGCGCCACGGCGATGCCGAGCGGCACGGTGCGCAGCGACAGGTAGAACAGGTAGTTCATCGCGCCGAGCGACAGGCCGTAAATCAGCAGTGGCAAGCGGCTGCCGGCGGCGAGGCGCATGCGCCACGGGCGGAAGATGATGAACAAAATCAGGGTGCCGATGAAAAGGCGCAGCGTGGTGATGCCTTCCGCACCCACGATCGGGAACAGGCTTTTGGCCAACGAGGCACCGCTCTGGATAGACACCATGGCGATGATTAACAGACAGATAGGCAGCAGCGCGGAGGGCGCTCTGCCGGAAGTAGGTAACGACATCCTTAACGGGCCTTTTATGCGCCGTTCCTCAGCCTTGAGAAAACGGTCGAAACGGGGATGCGAGCAGTGTAAATGAAATGCGAAAATCTGTCTGAGAAAAGCGCGCATCGCGGTGAAATCCGCCGAACCTCGGATGAGATGTGGCGGATTTGGTCAAAAAGTGCGCTTTTTATTAAGAATTATCTGGATATTAAATAGGTGATTTTTGTCACAGAAAGCCGTAGAATACGGCCGAAAATAGAGCGAAAAGAAGAAGATACACTGTTCTTGAAATCTTCTGTTACACGATATAAAGCATTAGACACTCATTTCAAGGCAGAGTTTCACGCTAATTTTTGTTATATTTTCAAAGCATGAACAAATGGATGTACTTAATAATAAAACGCGTTTGAGGTGGTTATGAAAAAAATTGCATGTCTTTCCGCAGTAGCAGCTTGCGTATTAGCAGTTAGCGCAGGTACCGCATTCGCTGGTCAGAGCACCGTATCCGCTGGCTATGCGCAGGGTGATTTCCAAGGCGTTGCTAACAAAGCCGACGGTTTCAACCTGAAATACCGTTACGAGTTCGACAACAACCCACTGGGCGTAATCGGTTCCTTTACCCACCTGGAAAAGGACGGTTCTCAGGGCGGTTTCTACAACAAAGCTCAGTACAACTCTATCTCTGCCGGTCCAGCATACCGCATCAATGACTGGGCGAGCATCTACGGTCTGGTTGGTCTGGGTTACGGTAAATTCACTACCAACGCTCAGAACGGTACTTCTCGTCACGACACCGCTGACTACGGCTTCACCTACGGTGCCGGTCTGCAGTTCAACCCAATCGAGAACGTTGCCCTGGATGTCGGTTACGAGCAGAACCGCATTCGTAGCGTTGACGTTGGCACCTGGAACGTTGGCGTAGGCTACCGCTTCTAAGTGTGTTCATGCCTGAGGGCATGAACCTGCGGCAGATTTTGCCGCACCGATAAAAAATCCGCCTCCGGGCGGATTTTTTTTGGTTCATCGCGCTTTACCGG